>JAZLKL010000001.1:0-39438 GCA_045597585.1 Bacteroidaceae bacterium
CTTTGTATTCCTTGCCGGTATTGATGAACACTACTTCTTCACCCTTGTGGATAGAACCGTTCACAATCTTGAAATAAGCAATAATACCACGGAAAGAGTTGAATACAGAGTCGAAAATCAATGCTTGCAACGGTGCATCCTCATCACCTGAGGGTGAAGGGATTCTTTCCACTACGGCATTCAGGATATCTTCTACACCCATACCTGTCTTACCACTGGCACGGATGATTTCCTCGCGCTTGCATCCGATAAGGTCAACAATCTCATCCTCTACCTCTTCGGGCATGGCGTTGGGCATGTCGCACTTATTGATGACGGGAATTATCTCAAGATCGTGGTCAATGGCCATGTAGAGGTTTGAAATCGTCTGTGCTTGTACACCCTGTGTGGCATCCACCACCAGCAAGGCACCCTCACATGCAGCAATACTACGACTCACCTCATAACTGAAGTCAACGTGTCCCGGAGTGTCGATAAGGTTCAGACGATATGTTTCTCCCTTGTAATTGTAATTCATCTGTATGGCATGACTCTTGATGGTAATGCCTCGCTCTTGCTCAAGGTCCATGTCGTCGAGCATCTGACCCTGTGTAACCTTAATGGTTTGGGTATATTCAAGCATACGGTCAGCCAAGGTTGACTTGCCGTGGTCAATATGAGCAATGATGCAAAAGTTGCGTATATGGTTCTGCATAATACAAATTTTAGACAAAGTTACAAAAAAAACAAAAATATTACTGCAAAAAAGGTACTTTTTTATGTGTTTATGGAATAAATCACAAAAAGCACCCATCTGAGTAAACCCAAATGGATGCTTTTTGATGTGTTTTGTGATGATTTAATAATAAAATAGGTATGCTTTCTGGATCATCACTTCCTGTTGAATACGATTAGAATGAGCGGCGACCCCATGCATCTTCCCATGCTTTCTGATGAGCACCGAGGTCGAGCATGCAGAAGCTGTTAGAGGTAATGTTCAAGAGCTTGAAGAGTTCATAGTCCTCTGCACCGAGCACCTCATCCTCGTGCATTACGTGCTGGGTGATCTCCTTCAGCTGATCCTTGGTGTACTTTGCCTCGAAATAAGTAATGATATCATTGTACATGGCAATGGCAGGTTCGTAATCAGCCTCAGTCACTTCGTAGTTCTTAAGATGCTCGATGACTTCGGCATATTTTGCCTGGTCAAAAGTAGCCTCGCCTGATTTCTCCTCGGTTTGCTCTGTGGCAGTAGCTTCTGCCGACTCTGCCGATTCTGCCTTCTTGTTGCATGATACTATGGTCATTGCCACAACAGCCATAGCTAAAAACTTTCCAAATTTCATTTTAATCTTTAATTTAATGGTTTATGTTAATGTATAGTAAAACTGATTCAACTTTCGTATGTGATCAAGTCTTAGGTTTTTGAGATTATTTGTTTTTTGTTTTAAGTTTGTTAGGTTTTGAGATTTAGTCACCTTATGCGGAATGAAAGTAACCTCAACCTTATAACCATAAAAACCTTAAGACCATAAATCCTTATAACCTTATAACCATAAAACTATTTTATAATCCGATGTTGTTTCGCCGTGTAAGGCTATTGTTCCATCGTTCTGTCTCTGCACCAAGGTCCAATCCATAAAGACTTTTTGAGCATTTGCACAATAGCTTGTATAGCTCATAGTCGTCTGCCTCTAAGATCTCGTCTTCGTGCATAAGGTGGTTCGATACCTCGACGAGTTGTGCCTTTGTGTATTTCTTTTCAAAATATGTAAGTAGGTCCTCATGTAAAGCTATTATCTGCGAATAGTCAGAATCCGTGATACAATAACTTTGTATGTGCTCTATCGTGTTGGCATACTTTGAATCATCAAAACTCTTATTGTTGCATGATACCACAATGAAGGTTGTGAAGACAAAGGTAAGATACTTTAAATACTTCATCGTATTGTTGATTTCTTTCGCCGCCTGCTTGAGAATGTGTGCCACGTTGCCGAAGCCCAGCATCTGTCATGCGGTTAGTGTTAGCTTGAGTTAATATGATAGGCAGATGTTAATCTGCTTGTGAATTTCACATGTTTTCGTTTCCAATGCAAAAGTATACATTTTTTCTCAAACGTGCAAGAGTTTTTGCACACTCGCATCGAAAATGAAAACCTTTGTTACAAATTCAATATCTATTGACTCAAAAAAAGCGTCCTTGTTATCACAACAAAGACGCTCAAAACATTAACACTACTATTAACACCTAAACATTAAAAAGTTTATGAAAACACTTTTCTGTTTTTCTTGATGCAAAGGTAAGGCTTTTATTTTAATCCGCCAAAACATTTTGCAAAAATATTAAGAAATTATTAGAATTTAACATTTATTTACGGTTTTCGCGTGGTCTTCGCGTTGTCTTACCGCTTCGTAGAGCAAAATGGCAGCGCTTACGGAGACATTCAGCGAATCGAGTTTTCCCAGCATAGGGATGCGTATATGGGCATCGGCAGCATTTCGCCATTGCTGTGTAAGTCCAGTGGCTTCCGTGCCCATCACTATGGCAGTACCCACATTCATGTCTGTATCGTAATAGAGCGATGAGTCCTGTAGTTGTGCCGTGAGTATCTGCACCTTGTTCTTTTTAAGATAGGCGATACACTCTTCCGACGTACAAGTGACGCAAGGCACGGTGAAGATGGCTCCAATAGAACTTCGTATGAGATTAGGGTTGAAGACGTCTGTCAACGGATCGCATACTATGACGGCATCTGCGCCTGATGCATCGGCACTACGGAGTATGGCTCCAAGGTTGCCTGGCTTTTCCACACTTTCGAGTACCACAAACAATGGCGCATCCACATGGCGTGAGGCAAGTTGTTGGTGAAGGTCATCCAGGGTCGTTGTTTTTGACTTCACCGTGGCAATGATGCCTTCCGTACCACCCCTAAAAGCCACCTTGTCGTATATGGCCGATGTAATCTGCAGCACAAGCTGGGCATGCTGCAGCAGAGGCTCCACGTCCACGTCGCTGTTACTGCGATGCAACTGCTCCGTGTTTCCTGCCAGGGCAATCTCAGGACAATAGAATATGGTATCGACCTCATAGCCGGCTTGCAGACAATGCATCAACTCACGTTGGCCTTCCACAACGAAAAGTCCTTCTTTACGACGAGCCGATGATTTCTGCTGCAACAATAGCAACTTTTTTATGCGTGGGTTCTGCGCACTTGATATTATTTCCATATTTATTGTAAATCGTCAAATAGTAAGCAATTCAAACTTCGCGTGTACTCAAGTTCCAAGTTTTTGAGGTTATTTTTGATTGTTAGTTTTTGAGGATTAGTTACCTTACAACCATGCGACCTTAAGACCATACAACCTTATAACCTAACTAAAGTTTCCCATCTTAAGGAAGTTATTAGGAAGTTAATGAAGTTAAAGAAGTTAAAGGACGAATGTCCTGCTTCTTGAATGCATATAGCAAACGTATCGTCCTTTAACTTCCTAAGCGACGGCGGAGCGATAACTTCCTTTAACTTCCTAAGTTTCAGCAGCCCAAAGGGGTGGGAAACTTTAATAACCTAACAACCATACAACCTTATAACCTATCAAGTTGAAGCTTGCGAAACTTGAGTCACTTATTCTGTACTTAGATGGTAGTCAACCATTCTGCGAATGGCTCTGTCGCACACCGGGCAGAATATGGGACATTCATTCGTTTTCATTCTGCAATCCATTACTGGCCTATACACTCCTTTCGACTGATATCCCCCACCCTCATACACACCCAGAATCTTGGTGTCGTTGCTTTTCACGTTTGGGGTGGGTATTGCAGTATCCTTCTTGAGCATGTCCTTCCACTTGCTATCAAAGTCAACCAGCGTGGTGAGGTTGGGCTCCCAAGGCTCTGTGTCGGATGGGTACATCGTCTCGTACTGGTCATCATAGAAATACTCATCGCCCAACCCACCGAAACTATGGCCAAACTCATGGACGATGACCGGACGTGTCTTGGCATGGTGTGCCGAACTCATCATGTAGCTGTTGTAGATGCCTCCACCTCCATAGTTGTCGGTATTTACTATGATGATGATGTGCTCGTATGGTATGCCCGCCAGCACGTTGTGCAGTTTTCTGATGTTCAGGGTGGTAAGGTAACGCTCACTGTAGAATGTGTCGTAGTTGCCTCCCAGCACGGTGTTTCTCCATTCCTGTTTGTGAGGGATGCTAACTCCGCTTTCAACCGAGGGCGAGCATACCGCTATGAAGTTGAACTTGTCCTTTAGCGACTTGAAAGGTTCATGCTGATGGTATGCCTCCACGCACATCTGACAGTCTTTCACAAACAAATCCATTTCCTTTTCGGTATAGCCTTCAGCCACGATGGCTATGTCAATGGCATGCTGTGGGTCGTTGGCCTTGTGGATGTATCTCCAGGGAGTAACTCCCACCTCACCTGTTCTGCGAATCAAGATGTCGTTGGGGTTTACGTGGTGGGTAAATGTGGCAGTCACCTTGTTGTGGGTGTCGGTTAGCGTGACTTGAATGTCAACCTCCGATTTGGGGAAGGGTACAAGGAACGTATTCTCAAAGCTCTTTGTGAGCTGGGTGGCTTCCTCTGTTGACTGCCATTCCTGAAAGAGTGAGGAGAAGGAGTGGCGGTAGATTACTTTCTTTGTCGCAGAGTGAGTCACGCATATTTGTCCGTTTCCTTGCAGCAACAGTTTGTCAAGGTTACCCCTTCTGCCATACCATTCTGGACTTTGGCTAAGCTCTACAAGCGAGATGTTTTGTTGCTCATTATTGCCCGAAAAGATATAGTCGATACGCAGCGTCTTTTCTGCGAAGTAGTCGTCAAACTTTTGAGCCAGCACGTTGTGGCATAGCGCAATGGTAAACAGCCATGTGAATAAAAGCCTTGTGCGTATTTTCATGTTTTCTGTAATTTGTTTGCAAATGTACAAATTATAATGTATTTTTGCAAATAAAAAAAGATGAAACGAGCAGAACTGTACGAAAAGGTTACCGTTTACTTTGAGAAAGCCATGCCAGTAGCCGAGACAGAGTTGCATTACACCAACCCTTTTGAGTTGCTTGTGGCCGTGATACTGAGTGCCCAATGCACGGATAAGCGCGTGAATATGATTACTCCGCATCTTTTCGAGGACTATCCTAATGCCGAGGCCATGGCATGTGCTTCAGCCGAAGTCATCTATGAGTATGTCAAGAGCGTAAGCTATCCCAACAACAAAGCCAAGCATCTTGTGGCGATGGCAAACATGCTGCTTGACGAATTCGGGGGCGAAGTGCCTTCCGACTTTGAGCAGCTTGTCAAACTGCCCGGTGTAGGCAGAAAGACCGCAAACGTCATTCAGAGTGTAGTGTGGAACAAGCCCACTATGGCGGTCGATACGCATGTTTTTCGTGTCAGTCATCGCATTGGCCTTGTTCCAGAAACCTGCACTACCCCACTCTCGGTCGAGAAGATGCTGGTAAAATACTTTCCCCAGGACATCATCCCCAAAGCCCATCATTGGCTTATCTTGCACGGACGCTATGTGTGTACAGCACGGGCACCGAAATGTACCAAATGCGGCTTGAATGAAATCTGTGCCTGGGGCAGAAAGGTGTGTGCCAGATGATACTTATCCCAGTACCTCGTAATCCCAATCCTTGAGCACGCGCATGCAGTATTCGTTGACAAGCTGAATGGTACGCGGTTTGTATTCGTACTTGTTCTTCTTGTAGCCTTTCTTTTTCTCCAGGTAAGCCAGTACGGCAGGTTCTGCCACATCCCACCCCGGGATGTTCAGCTCCTTGTAAATTCGTTCGGTAACCCCATACGCATCTTTCTCTATGTCCTCAAACTTCACCTCTATCAGGTTTCCCTTGGGGATGTATTTCTTCTGCTCTTCGTATGCATCATATAGTTCGGCATAGTTGCGCAGGATGTTCTGTTCCATCTGCTCAAGGGGTATGCTGTGCAGTTCAAGGGGGGCAATGGTGTTGGTGAAGAAAGAACGCGAGCTTTCGAACACCGTATATGGGTTTCGCATCAGGTAGATGAACTTGGCATTGGGGAACATCTCCACCAGTGTTTTCACCTTACCTGTGTGAGGTGGGTTCTTCGAGAGGTAGTGAAGGTCTTCGTATTTTAGCTTTTGTTCCTCGGGCTTCTTTGACTTGCGGTAGAGTTTGGCTGTGTTCCAGAGACTTACCTTGACCAGTTTCATGAATTGCTCCTTGAAATCGTTGATTTCCTCTTCCGTGGCAGACTTCATGGTCAGGAATCTGTCGCAGTATTCCTGCATCTTCTCGGGATAGATCCAGAAGTTGTAGTAGGTGCTTGGACATGTGTTGTGCAGGGCGAACTCCTCTTCCTGTGGCAGGTCGGGAGCCAGTTCCATATTGTCGGTCGGACGATGGCTGGGCATAATCCATCCCATGATGGGCTTGAACAACCATTGCATGGCCATGATGTAGTGAGGGAACACCGTTTGGTAGGTGGTGGTAAAACCAAAACGAGGATCTTGTGCAAATATGTTGTGTACAAAGGTGGTTCCGCTTCGCCAATGTCCGAGGATGAAGACGGGGTCGTGCATCAGTGGCTTGTCTGCCAGCTGTTTGCGATACTTGCGGTTTTGCAACCCACTCATGGTGCTCAGTATTCGGCAGATGCACTTGGTGAGGCGGTACTTCGTCTTTTTCCCTTTGGCAACGTGTTGTCCCTGGGTTATCTTCTTGAATGTCTTCCAGTCGGCACCTACAAGCGTGTTGACAGGAAGTTTTGAAAACTCTATAAGTCCCATATCAGATTGACCCACCCCTTTCCTTGCCGTTACGCAAGGAAATTTTCTATTGATTTTGGGGCGTATGGGTCATAAAAAACTTTTGTTGGTTGATTATTCTTTTATTTTTTCTCTCCTCTTTGGCTTTTATTCTTTCTTTCATCTTGTAGTTACTATTTACTATATGTTAGTTACTTATGATGAATTATAAGTCTATTGTCATCGAAAGAGAGTCTTAGTTTCCTTGTTTATTTTACCACAACGATTTCCAATCCCTGTCGAGCCAGATCCTTCACTACCTTTTCCACAGCCTCATAGTGCTCTGCCGAGATGCCGAGCTTTGTGAGGTCAACTGTAGGAAGCTGCATCTGGTTGATGTCGTTCTCCTCCAGTGGCTGAACAATCATACCCACAGCCGAGGTATTGTTGGTAATGGGGTCGATGAGGATGAAGGCACCCGTGGCCTTGTTGTCCTTGTACGGATCAAAGAACAGCGTCTTAGCAGTGGTTATCTGCACACGTCCTATCTCATTGAGCTTGAAGGTATCAGCCTCGCTTTGCTCCAGGGTATTCACATCCACCTTGTAGTCAATCTTGTTCAGCGTGGCACGGGTGGTGTTGGTATTGTGCTTCAGGAAGAACTGCTTGTTCTTGTCGAGTGGTTCTTCGTCCATCCATACCAGCATGGTCTCAAAGTGTCGTCCAACATGTGGCACATTGTCGGGACGCACGATCATCTCGCCACGGCTGATATCGATCTCGTCCTCGAGTGTGATGGTCACACATTGTGGACAGAATGCCTCTTCGAGTTCACCCTCATAGGTCACGATGCTCTTCACGTGACTCTTCTTCATAGAGGGCAGCGCCACGATTTCGTCACCCTTGCGTATCACTCCGCTTGCAATCTTGCCGCAGAAACCACGGAAGTCGAGGTTGGGACGCAGTACATACTGCACGGGGAAGCGGAAATCCGTCATGTTGCGGTCACGGTGGATAGGTACATTCTCCAGGAAGTCAAGTAATGCAGGTCCTTCGTACCAGGGTGTGCGACTGCTCTTCTCCACCACGTTGTCGCCATCGCGAGCACTCAAGGGGAAGCAGGTCACATCCTCCACGCCCAGTTTGTGTGCCAGTTCAAGGTACTCCTGGGTAATCTTGTCATAGGTAGCCTTGTCAAAGTCGATAAGGTCCATCTTGTTTACCGCCAGCACGATGTGCTTAATGCCGAGCAACGACACCAGGAAGGTGTGACGACGCGTTTGTGTGATGACACCCGTACGGCAATCCACCAGGATGATGGCCAAGTTGGCGGTAGAGCCACCGGTAATCATATTACGTGTATATTGCTCGTGTCCCGGAGTATCTGCGATGATGAATTTACGTGCGTTGGTAGAGAAGTATCGGTATGCCACGTCAATGGTGATGCCCTCCTCACGTTCAGCCTTCAATCCGTCGAGCAGCAAGGCATAGTCAATCTCACCTGCTCCGGCGTTACCCACACGCTTCGAGTCCTTCTCCAGCGCGCTTAACTGGTCTTCGTATAGTTTCTTACTGTCAAACAGCAGACGGCCAATCAAGGTTGACTTTCCGTCATCCACGCTGCCGGCTGTAAGCAAGCGAAGTAAATCTTTCTTTTCATCGGCATCCAGAAATGCCTTGATATCTATATTCTGTTCAGACATATTGAATCAACTTTTTTAATTCACAATTCATAATTCACAATTTATAATTGGCTGGCGCGATGCCTTGACCATTCTTCTTTCTTAATTCTTAATTACGCATTGTGAATTATGCATTCTTCTCTCTTAATTCTTAATTTCACATTGTGAATTATGCATTCTTCTTTCTTAATTCTTAATTATGCATTATGCATTGTGAATTAAAAATATCCCTCACGCTTTTTCTGCTCCATACTTGCCTCCTGGTCGAAGTCGATGACGCGTGTGGTGCGTTCACTCTTTGTGGTGGTCATCATCTCCTCCACAATCTCCTCGATGGTAGTGGCGTTCGACTCTACGGCACCTGTCAGAGGCCAGCAACCGAGAGTACGGAAGCGAACCATTCTGTTCTGTATCTTGGGTTCTAGTTCCTTGGGGAGTCGTTCATCGTCGGCCATGATGAGGTTTCCGTCTATCTCCACACAGGGACGTTCCTTGGCATAGTAGAGAGGTACGATGGGAATGTTCTCCAGACGGATGTACTGCCAGATGTCAAGCTCTGTCCAGTTGCTCAGAGGGAACACACGGATGGACTCACCCTTATGCACACGGCTGTTGTAGATGTCCCACAGCTCGGGACGCTGGTTCTTGGGATCCCATTGCTGGAACTGGTCACGGAAACTGAAGATACGCTCCTTGGCACGGCTCTTCTCCTCGTCACGGCGCGCACCACCAAAGGCAGCGTCAAACTTATACTTGTTTAAGGCATCCAGCAAGGCCTTTGTCTTCATCAGATCAGTATGCACCTTGCTACCATGGGTGAAAGGACCCACACCCGCCTTGAATGCCTCCTCGTTGCTCTCTACGATAAGGTTCCATCCGAACTTCTTGGCGTAGTTGTCACGAAACTCTATCATCTCCTTGAATTTCCAGCGTGAGTCAATGTGCATCAGAGGGAAGGGTACCTTGCCAGGTGCAAATGCCTTCTCTGCCAAACGAACCATCACACTACTATCCTTACCTATACTGTAAAGCATCACAGGGTTCTCAAACTCAGCAGCCACCTCACGAATGATGTGGATACTCTCTGCCTCGAGTTCCTGTAAATGTGAAAGATTGTATTCCATATTTCTATATTATAATGTATTAACTGAACTAATCATTTCAAGCACCTTCATCGCACTCTCTTCCAGTGAAAGCTGACTGGTGTCGATGCTCAGCGTGGGGTTCTTGGGTGCCTCAAAGGGAGCGCTGATGCCAGTAAAGTTCTTTACCTCACCTTTTCGTGCTCTTGCATAGAGTCCCTTTACGTCGCGGCGCTCACACTCTTCAAGAGGGGTACTTACATACACCTCCTTGAAGTCCTGCTCTCCGATGATGCCTCGTGCCATCTCACGTATGTCCTCGGTAGGACTCACAAAGCATGCCAGGGTTACGATGCCTGTCTGCACGAACAACTTGCCTACCTCTGCGATGCGTCGTATGTTCTCCATTCGATCCTCTTGCGAGAAACCCAGGTTGTTGTTGATTCCCGAGCGTATGTTGTCGCCATCCAGTATGCGACACAGAATGCCCCTCTTGTGCAGCTCACGTTCCACGGCCATTGCCACTGTGCTTTTGCCGCTTCCGCTCAAGCCCGTAAACCATACCATCATACCGCGTTGGTGAAGCAATTGCTCCTTGTCCTCACGCGACATCATCTGGTCGTATATGGGGTAGATGTTGTTGTCTGACATGTGATTGTATTTACTTTAAAACTCCCAGAATTCGGGTATTACGAACACGCTTATCAGGAACACGATAAGGTTAAGGGGTATGCCCACCTTCACGTAGTCCTTGAATTTATATCCTCCAATGCCTTGTACCAGCAGGTTGGTCTGGTAGCCTATGGGTGTACTGAATGCCGCACTTGCTGCCATGCAGATGCAGATGAAGAAAGGCATGGGGTTGCATCCTAACTTATCGGCTACAGACAAAGCCAGTGGGAACGACAATGCCGCAGCGGCATTGTTCGTAATCAGTTCCGTAAACAGGTTCGTGATGAGGAACAATATAGCCATCATAGCATATACTCCACCTTTTGAGTGTCCTATCGTGTCGGCTGCGTCAATGATGAATCCTGCTATGTAGTCGGCAAAGCCAGAGTTCTGCATACCCTTACTGATAGCAAAGGCACAGGCGATGGTGACAAGCACGTCCCATGACATGTATTTGCTGTACTTGCGAGCATTGAACATGCCTGTCCAGGCCATGATGACGGTGGTCACGCATACAAAGAAGAACATGTCGAACTTGAAATTGGGCACCAATTCTTTCATAAAAGGCAACTCACCCACCGTGGCACCGATGATCATGAAGGCCATAAGTATGAAGGCAAACCATTTTTTCTTGCCCTTGAGCATCTGGTTGTCCGTGTCGTAGCTGGCAATCAGGAAGGCCTTCGACTCTCCGTATGACTGTACGAACTTGTTGTCCGTCTCAAGTATCAGGGTGTCATGGTTCTGCAAGGGTGTGTTCATCCAGTCACCCGTCAACAGTTCACCGTTCCTGCGAATGGAGAGTACGTTGGCTCCGTAGTGGCGGAAGAAGTCAAACTCACGTATGCTGCTTCCTAAACCGGGAAAACGACTGCGAATCACCACTTCCACGGTAGTGACATCCTTCTTGGTGTCCATCTCCATATCCCCTTCACGCTTGTCAGGAAGCAGATAATGGCTGTAGAAAATAAGGTAGAGCAAACCTACTATGCAGATAAAGATACCTACCTTGCCCAACTCAAACATCGACATTCCTTCATGCCCTGAGTCCTGAATCATACCGTCCACCACCAAGTTGGTACTCGTACCTATCAAGGTACAAACACCACCCAGAATGGTAGCATAACTTAATGGTATCAAGAACTTTGTGGGGGGAAGTTTCATCTTTCTCGCCCAGTTCTTTATCATAGGGGCGAAGATAACCACCACCGGTGTGTTGTTGAGGAAGGCCGACACAAACGAGACCACGGGTAGCAAACGCGCATTGGCTTTGGTTACCGTAGTCTTCTTATGCGGTAGCATGGAGAAGATGATACGCTCCAGAATACCGCTACGGCGCACTCCCTCGCTTACCAGGAACAGTAGCGCTACTGTGATCATACCCTTGTTCGAGAATCCTTCAAGACAATCCTTGGGAGTAAGGATACCAGCGCACAGCATTAGCACAACACACGTGAATAGGATAAGTCCAGGTTTCAACTTATCCGTCATCAATGCCCATATCATCAATATGAGGCATAGCGAAACGTATATTATACTAAAAGTCATTTTTTTGTTTTTATTTTTTGGGTCAACAAGTCAACGAGTCAACAAGTCAACAAGGTTGGTAATTCCGGGCTATCCAGTAATTCCAGAATACCCAGTAATTCCGGATTATCCGATAATTCCAGAATATCCGATAATTCCAGAATATCCAGTAATTCCGGATTATCCGGAAACTCCGGACTATCCGGGAAATACCATGCTATTCGTAACTTACCGTGTCACCCCTTCGTGACAGCCAATTATTCATTGTTTATTGTTCTTTATTCTATATTACTTCTTAATTCTTCTTTCTTAATTGTGCATTATGCATTATTTATATTCCTCCCAGCTATTGATAACCAGGTCATCGAGACTTACCGTAGTAAATGCACGGATGAAGGCAGCCGCCAGTCGAGAGTTGGTGATGAGAGGCACGTTCAGATCCACAGCCGCACGACGAATCTTGTAGCCATTGGTCAGCTCACCCACGGTAAGATCCTTCGGAATGTTCACTACCATGTCAATCTTGTGCTCGTGCAGCAAGTCAAGAGCCTGAGGCTGTCTCTCCGGTTCGCTGGGCCAGTAAACCAATGTGTTGGGAATGCCATTGTCCGAAAGGAACTTGCTTGTTCCACCGGTGGCATAAAGTTCATAGCCATTGTCTATCAAGCGCTTGGCAGCATCGAGCATAGCCACTTTCTCCTTGGCGCTACCCGTACTCAGCAATACGCTCTTCTCGGGTATTCTGTGACCCACGCTCAGCATGGCCTTCAGCAAGGCACAGTTCACGTCGTTGCCCAGGCAACCCACCTCACCGGTCGAACTCATGTCCACGCCCAGCACAGGGTCTGCCTTCTGCAGACGGTTGAACGAGAACTGACTTGCCTTGATACCCACGTAGTCAAAGTCGAAGAACGACTTGTTGGGCTTCTCCACGGGCAATCCCATCATGACACGGGTAGCCAGTTCGATGAGGTTAATCTTCAGTACCTTGCTCACGAAGGGGAACGAACGACTGGCACGGAGGTTACACTCAATTACCTTGATCTCGTTGTCACGAGCCAGGTACTGTATGTTGAAGGGACCGCTGATGTTCAGTTCCTTGGCAATCTGTGTAGATATCTTCTTGATACGGCGTACCGTCTCTACATAGAGCTTCTGGGCAGGGAATTGTATAGTAGCATCACCTGAGTGTACACCAGCATACTCGATATGTTCAGAGATGGCATAGGCAATGATTTCGCCATTGCGTGCCACGGCATCCATCTCCACCTCCTTGGTGTTCTGCATGAACTTAGAGATCACTACGGGGTGCTTCTTCGATACGTTGGCTGCCAGTTGCAGGAAGCGTTCCAACTCATCCTGGTTAGAGCATACGTTCATGGCAGCTCCCGAGAGTACGTACGAGGGACGTACCAGTACAGGGAAGCCTACCCTCTCGACAAACTCGTTGACATCCTCCATGGAGGTCAGTGCACTCCATTCGGGCTGATCTACGCCGATGCGATCGAGCATGGCCGAGAACTTGTCGCGGTCCTCTGCATTGTCAATGTATTTGGCCTGTGTGCCCAGGATGGGTACACGCTGCTCATCCAGTTTCACCGCCAGGTTGTTGGGAATCTGACCACCCGTGCTGACAATGACACCCTGAGGATTCTCCAGGTCGATGATGTCCATCACACGCTCAAAGGTCAGTTCGTCGAAGTACAGACGGTCGCACATGTCGTAGTCGGTCGATACCGTCTCAGGGTTGTAGTTGATCATTACGCTGCGGAAGCCTTCCTTGCGGATGGTGTTCAGCGCCTGTACGCCACACCAGTCGAATTCTACTGACGAACCGATGCGGTATGCACCACTACCCAGTACCACTACGCTGCGGCGGTCGTTCTCGAACACGATGTCGTGATCCACGGCGCTGTAGGTCAGATACAGGTAGTTCGTCTGTGCAGGATACTCTGCCGCGAGGGTGTCAATCTGCTTGACGTAGGGGATGATGCCTGCCTGACGACGATGGCGTCGTACTATCAGCATAGCGTCCTCGATGTCGATCTCCTTCTCCATACCCAGGGCACGTGCCACTTGGAAGTCGGTGAAGCCATACACCTTGGCTCTGCGCAGCAGATCCTTGTCGAGTGTATTGATGTGGCTGCCTCGCAACTCCTTATTTATATTATATATGTTCTGCAGCTTCTGCAGGAACCATTTGTCAATTTTGGTGAGCGCATGAATCTGGTCCACGGTATAGTCGGCAAAGAAAGCCTTCTCGATGACGAAGATACGCTTGTCGGTGGGTGCTTTCAGTGAGGCGTCAAGGTCTTCAATCTTCAGTTCCTTGTTGCCTACGAATCCGTGCATACCTTGTCCGATCATGCGCAGACCCTTCTGGATGGACTCCTCGAAGGTGCGTCCGATAGCCATCACCTCTCCTACCGACTTCATGCTGCTGCCCAGCTCGCGATCTACGCCACGGAACTTGCCAAGATCCCAACGTGGAATCTTACATACCACATAGTCGAGCGCAGGCTCAAAGAAGGCTGAGGTCGTCTTTGTTACCGAGTTCTTCAGGTCAAACAAACCGTAGCCCAGTCCCAGTTTGGCAGCTACAAAGGCCAAGGGATAGCCTGTTGCCTTGGATGCCAAAGCCGAACTACGTGACAGACGTGCGTTCACCTCAATCACGCGGTAGTCCTCGCTCTCGGGGTCAAAGGCATACTGCACGTTGCACTCACCCACAATGCCGATGTGGCGGATAATCTTGATGGCAAGTGCACGCAACTTGTGATACTCTGCGTTGGTAAGGGTTTGTGAGGGGGCAATGACGATACTCTCACCGGTATGGATGCCCAGAGGGTCGAAATTCTCCATGTTGCAGACGGTGATACAGTTGTCAAAGCGGTCACGAACCACTTCGTACTCTATCTCCTTCCATCCCTTCAGACTCTTCTCCACCAATACCTGGGGTGAGAAGCTGAAGGCCTTCTCGGCTATCTTGTTCAACTCTTCCTCGTTGTCGCAGAAACCGCTTCCCAGTCCACCCAACGCGTATGCGGCACGTATGATGACGGGATAGCCCAGTTCCTTGGCGGCGGCACGTGCAGCCTCGATGTTCTCGCATGCCTGACTCTTGATGGTCTTCACGCCAATCTCGTCAAGTTTCTCCACGAAGAGTTCGCGGTCTTCGGTGTCGATGATGGCCTGTACGGGTGTACCCAGCACTTTCACGCCATACTTCTCCAGGATGCCGCTCTTGTAGAGTTCCACGCCGCAGTTCAGGGCAGTCTGTCCACCGAAGGCAAGCAAGATACCCTGTGGGCGCTCCTTCTGGATGACGCGTTCCACAAAGTAGGGTGTCACGGGCAGGTAGAAGATCTTGTCTGCCACTCCCTCGCTGGTTTGCACGGTGGCAATGTTGGGGTTGATGAGTATGGTCTCGATACCCTCCTCGCGCATAGCCTTCAGGGCCTGTGAACCAGAGTAGTCAAACTCACCAGCCTCACCGATCTTCAAGGCACCCGAACCAAGCAGAAGCACCTTCTTGATCTGTTCTCTTTCTGTTGAGATGGCAGCAGGGGCTTTCAGCACCTCCTCGCCGTTCAGGGCGTTGACGAACTCGTCGAAGAGGAATTCCGTATCAATGGGACCTGCACATGCTTCGGGATGGAACTGTGCCGAGAACCAGGGGAAGTTCTTATGGCGTACACCCTCGTTCGAACCGTCGTTCATATTCACGAAGAGGGGTTCCCAGTCAGCCGAGAGTGTCTTGCTGTCCACGGCATATCCGTGGTTCTGTGTGGTGATGAAGCACTTCTCCGTGCCTACCAGTCTCACGGGCTGGTTGTGCGAGCGGTGTCCGTACTTCAATTTATATATGGTAGCGCCTGCAGCCTTCGACAGCAACTGGTTACCCATACAGATACCCATGATGGGGCGCACCTTTGCCTTCTTCTGCTCGCTCTCCATGAACTTGCGTATGTTGTTGACCGCAGCCACGCAGGTATCGGGGTCACCGGGACCGTTGGCAAGGAAGAGTCCGTCGAAACCCTCTGCATTGTCCTTGTCCAGCTGGTTGAAGTCGTAGTCCCAGGGCACGCGTATCACTTCCACGCCGCGCTTCAGCAGACAGCGTATGATGTTCTGCTTCACACCGCAGTCCACCAGCACCACCTTCTTGCCCTGTGCCGTCTTGATGGCGGGCTGGTCCTCGCTCAGTCGGTTGCTTGGCTCTACATAGTCCTCAGGCTTGTAGGTGATTACCTCCTTGCAACTCACCTCGGCCACGAAGTTCACGCCCTCATAGGCAGCCTCGGGTATGTTGTTGGGCTGGTCGTCAAACAAAATTTTACCCATCATCACACCATGCTCTCTGAGCGCCTTAGTGAGCTGACGGGTATCAATGCCGGTAATGCCGGGCACCTGCTCTCGTTGCAACCACTCGCTCAGAGTCTCCTTGCCGTTCCAGTGGCTGAACTCCTCGCTGTAGTCGCTGACGATAATAGCCTTTGCATATATCTTGTCGCTCTCCATAAAGGTAGAGAGCCCATTCTTTTCTATACTGAATTCGGGAACACCATAATTTCCTACCAAGGGAAATGTAAGAGCCATCAACTGTCCTGCGTACGATGGGTCCGTCAAACTCTCGGGATAACCCATCATGGCAGTATTGAAAACCACCTCACCGGCCACGGGTTTGTCGTAGCCAAAAGAATTACCTACAAAAACGCTACCGTCGTCCAAAACCAGACGGACACGCTTACTCGTCTTCGTTCTTTTCTCGTTTTCCATAATTGGATGCACTTTTTACTTTGTAAAATTACCTGAAAGACTTTTTCTAATACCGCATGCAAAAGTACTCATTTTTTTGCAAATGACAAAGGTAAGCTGAATGATAATCTGCCAAAATTTACATAATGACACAAAAAACGTACATTTATACTACTTTTTTTTGATTTTATTGCAGATTGTTGTAACTTTGCAACGTATTTTTCTTTTTGTCCCGAAATCACTCCAGGAGCAGTTACGTGGCATACTCATTGACTGGTTATAAGGTTATAGGGTTGTAAGGTTCTTGTTGTCTGGTTGAGCTGTTGAGTTGTTGGCTCATTGACCTAAAAAGCTTGTTGACTCGTTGACTTGTTGACTTGTTGACCCAAAAAGCTCGTTGACCCTACCTATAAAGCATTATAAAAAAAATATGACGAGAATACTTTTTGTCTGTCTGGGTAACATCTGCCGTAGTTGTGCGGCACAAACAGTTATGCAATCTATTGTGGACAGTCATCAGCGTCAGGCTGATTTCTACATCGACTCCGCAGGTATTATCGACTATCACGAAGGTGAGAAAGCCGATGCCAGAATGCGTAGTCATGCCTACGAAAGAGGCTACAGAATCACGCATCTCTCACGCCCTGTCAGGCAGGATGACTTCCGTGAGTTCGACCTCATTATCGGTATGGATGACAGCAACATAAGACGCCTCAATGCAATGGCTCCTTCAAATGCTGACAAGAGCAGGATTCATCGTATGACGGAGTGGAGTCGCAGCTATGAGGTAGATGAAGTGCCCGACCCTTACTATGGTGGTGACAAGGGTTTTGAGCATGTGCTCGACCTCTTGGAAGACGCTTGTCAGGCACTCTTCGAATCTCTCGCCTGAGTTATGGTTATGGGGTTTTAAGGTTATGAGGTGTGAGGTTATAAAGTTGTTTGGTTGTTTGGTTTTAAGGTTAGTTACCCCACAAAACCATAAGACCATAGAACCACAAGAAAACTTTCAAGCCCATTCTTCTTTCTTCTTTCTTAATTATTCATTTTGAATTATGAAACACGCCACGTCTTTCCATCTTCTTCTCGCATCGCTCATCATGATGGGTAGTCTTACGGGTTGCGAAGACAGATACCATTACAACCCCGAGTGGAAGAGACCCCATAATGAGTTCAACTTCAGCACTGAGCGTGCTCATCAGATGCGACTGGAGTACAACCACATGAAGATGAAGAATATCGTGTTCTTCCGTGTGTACGACCAGAACCCCTTCAAGGGTGGTGACGCTGATGCGGGTCTCGACGAGTCGTTGGCCCCCATCTATGTGGGAGCTACTAACGTGAAGGGTGTGTTCGACGAGAAGGTTTCCATCCCCTCTTATGTGAACAGGATATACATCTATACCGACAACCGCTTTGCCCAGCCTCTCATCGTGGCACAGGTAGGCGATGGCGACATAAATGCCAGCGACAACTCACAAGATGACTATCCTACGGCTGTCAGCGTGGATGACATCACGCGCGACACCGTAGTGGTGCTCACCGAGAACCTGGGTGCCTATTGCTATGAGGATACTTGGCCCAACGAGGGTGACTACGATTTCAATGACGTAGTGGTAAAAGGCTCGCAGAGCACCCATTGGGCACTCTCGCGTACCAGCGTGAGGACCGACATGGGTTTTTCTGCCATGCTCTTCTCTGGCGCCATCAAGGTGTATCAGGTAGAGGCTACCTTCAAGGCCTTTGTAGGTGACGGCAGCTACCAGGACGGACTGTACTGCTATGTCGATCTTCCCGCTGGCATGGTGGTGGACAAGGAGGCTTACTACATCCGCAAGCCGGGTGAGACGGAGTGGAGTGAGTACGAGCCTGCCAGTCGTCTGCACACCGAAGAATTTTACCACAAGCATGGCGGCTTCAAGTACAACGGTCATGGCACGGGTCTTGCCCATGTCATCTGGTTTACTACCTCGATAGCCAATGACGGTTCGGGCTGTGAGTACAGGGTGGTGCTCAATTACGCCTACAGTCGCAGCTCCATACAGAAGACGAATTTCCGTCCCTTCATCTCCGTGCGCGAGGGCTTCATTCCCTATAGCTACGATGTGCCATATTACGAGGTGCATCTGCCCTACGAGACTCCTACCAACGTGATGCCTCTCAAATACTGGTCCACCGCATACGATGCTTCTCTACCCGCCTCCATTACCTCAAAGGATGAGGGTTGCTTCTACCTGCGAGCCTATCAGAAGGGGCATGCTCCCTATGACGCCAACTACCCCTTTGCCATGAAACTGTGTGGTGCCTCTGAACGTGACATAGCTCCCTTGCTCAACACCTCCAACGAGGGTGTTCCCATTAGCGTAATCTGCAAAGGCTATCCCCAATGGGTTGAGAGCGACGGCATCTCATGTACGGATTGGTATAAGGGGAAATGGTAATCTCGCGCAGCAAGAATGTCTTTGCGTTGAATAAAAACTCGTGTTCTCAACCACCCCCTTTTTGTGGGGGCAAAAATGGGTTCCGTCGGACAGTTTTGCGCCTCCCTCTCCCCCACCCCCCTTGGTAAGGGGTGGGGAGGGACGGCAAACTGTCCCGAGGAAAATCGGAGTTTTGATCTTTCGCAAACGCTCCTCGAATCTCCTCAAATCCCTTCAAATTCCCTCAAATCCCTTCAAATCCCCTCAAACCCCTTCATTGGGGTGTACGGAATGTCGTATCTTTGCGGCATGAAAGAAAAACCCACAACATACCGACGTTTCTTCAGGCTTCACTCGATGTGCACTCACAGTTCGCTCACAAATTCGTGGAGAACTGTGAGCGAAAGTAAAGCGAACCTAATGCGAACGCTGAACGATGGGGCTAAACACAAGTTGGCAGAAGCGTATGCCCTGCCTTCTGACGGTGTGGAAGGTTTACTGCCTTCTGATATCGACGGAACGGAACTTGCGGTCGGGACTGAGGATTGCCGTGATCTTCCAAGCCTGAACGCCCGTGCTGTCGGTGTTAGTGCGGTTGAGCACCGCGTCCAGCGAGGCGTTGACCACAAAGTCGTAGGCACCGGGAGTGGTATCGGAAGGCTTCTTCTTGACGTTGAGACCACCCACGGTGAAGTGAACGCCAATGATGTCGTCGTGGTGGAAGTTGAGCTTCTGGAAACTAACCACGTTGGCTCCCGTGGCATTGGTCTCGCCACAGAAACTCATGGTAGAGGAAATCAGCGAGTTTACCCTACCCTCGTCGCCACTGGCCATGGCAGAGAGGAAGGTGTCGAGCGAACCACTCAGCATGCTCCTCTCCTCGTTGCTCACCTCCAGTTTGGCAAGGCGTGTCTTGCTGTCGGTGGCAATGGCAGCGAACAGACCGTCGGGGTGCAGTTCGAGGTATTGCTGATAGCCCTGGGCGTTGTTGGCGGTGAGCGCCACCTCCCAGTCGAGCGAGTCGATGCGGTTCTGGCACACCTTGACGTAGGGACTGGTGGGATGCTCCTTGATGAATGCCTGCAGCGACTCACGACTGCCACCGGCAGCCTTCTTGAAGAACTCATCGTGCTCCTTCTGTGCCTTGGCATACATCTGCTTGACCTCCTCGGCATGCGCTCCGTCGGGGAAACGTATCAGGTAGTCCTCGTACCAGAGCAGGTTGGTGCATCCGTCGAGGCGCTCAAAGGCTCGTTGCTCATAGCCCACGTCGCGTCTGTGGTCGGCGATGAGGAAATAGACGATGCCCGAGATAGTCAGGACGAAGAAGAAGAGTGCCACGCCCTTGCGGACGGTAAGCTGGTACCATGCCTTCCTGACGGCCACGGGAGCTACGGCTGCCACGGCATCTGCGGCGGTGGGTGCCTCGTCGGCCGCAGGCTCGCTCTGCGCAGGAGCCTCCGCAAAGGCAGCGGGTATGACCTCCGTCACCTCGGGCAATTCGTCGGGCATACCGGCAGGGGCATCGACGGACGTCTCGACAGGCGTGTCGGTGGGGGAATCGTCGGGGGTGTCGGTGGTAAACTGCACCTCGTACTCGTGAGGCTGACCGGCCGACTCAGTCACGGAAGCGTCGGACGCTGCGACGGGAGTGGCTGAAGGAGTTGGATCGACGTCGGCAGACGACTGCGACGTAACGTCGGCTGACGGGGTGGTCTCGGCTTGCGACTGCGACGGCGATAGGGTGTTTCCACATTCGGGACATACGTCAACCTGCGACGAGATGTATTTCTTGCAATAGGGACAAATGATGACTGCCATTGGGTTTTGTTTTTTATCCGAACAAGTGGGAGTTCGGTTGTTTTTGTTTACAAAATTACGAATAAATATTGAAATGCGTAACTTTTTCGACCCAATATTTGGGTTGTTGGATATAATTTTGTAACTTTGACACGTTAAATGAAAAATTAACCATACATTTTCTGAAACCACATGAAACACACACGATGTTTTAAAAAAGTGTCAACTTTGCTACTAGCCACAATGTTGACCATGCCCCATGCAGATGCCCTGGCACAGAAGCCCGGCTCATTCAAGGTGGGCGAAAAGACTTTCCTGCTCAACGAAAAGCCCTTTGTGGTGAAAGCTGCCGAGGTGCACTATCCACGCATCCCACGTCCGTACTGGGAGCAGCGCATCAAGATGTGCAAGGCGTTGGGAATGAACACCCTCTGCATCTACATCTTCTGGAACATCCACGAGCAGAAGATGAACGAGTTTAACTTTACCGACAACAACGACATACGTGCCTTTGTGAAACTGGCACAGAAGAATGGCATGTACGTCATAGTACGCCCCGGTCCCTACGTTTGCGCCGAATGGGAGATGGGCGGTCTGCCCTGGTGGCTGCTCAAGAAGAAGGACATCAAGCTGCGCGAGCAGGACCCCTTCTTCATGGAGCGTCTGGAGATCTTCGAGAAGAAGGTGGGCGAGCAACTGGGCGACCTGACCATCGAGAAGGGCGGCCCCATCATCATGGTGCAGGTGGAGAACGAGTACGGCTCGTATGGCGAGGACAAGCCCTACATCCGTGCCGTGCGAGATGTGGTGCGCAAGAGTGGTTTCGACAAGGTGGAACTCTTCCAGTGCGACTGGAGCTCTAACTTCACCAAGAACGGTCTGGAGGACCTGACCTGGACGATGAACTTCGGTACGGGTGCCAACATAGACAACGAGTTCCGCAAACTCAAGGAACTGCGACCCAACAGTCCGCTGATGTGCTCTGAGTTCTGGAGCGGCTGGTTCGACAAGTGGGGCGGACGCCATGAGACACGCGGCGCCAAGGACATGGTGGACGGTATGCGCGACATGCTGGACCGCGGCATCAGCTTCTCGCTCTACATGACACACGGAGGTACCAACTGGGGACACTGGGCAGGTGCCAACTCACCGGGCTTCGCTCCCGACGTGACGAGCTACGACTACGACGCTCCCATCAACGAGGCGGGACAGACCACGCCCAAGTTCTATGAACTGCAGAAGATGATGGCCAACTACAACGACGGCAAGAAGCTGCCTGCCATACCCAAGGAGTACTCCACCATCACCATACCCAAGATTGCGTTCAAGGAGGTGGCTCCCCTTTGGGACAACCTGCCTGCTCCTACTGTATCAAGCAGCGACTCTCCACGCACCTTCGAGGAGCTGGACATGGGATGGGGCTGCATGATGTACCGCACCATCATCCCGCAGAACATCAACACCGAGAGCGTGCTGAAGGTGACCGAGGCACACGACTATGCTCAGGTGTTTGTAAACGGCAAGTTCATCGGCAAGATAGACCGCATCAACCGTGAGAGTACGCTCATCATGCCTGCACTGAAGGAAGGCGACAAGCTGGACATCTATGTGGAGGCTCTGGGACGCATCAACTTCGGCCGTGCCATCAAGGACTTCAAGGGTATCACCGATAAGGTGGAACTGTCGTACAACCTGAAGAATAACAGCAAGGTGAACATCGAGTTGCAGGGATGGGACATGATTTGTCTGCCCGACGACTACAAGACGCAGACCCAGATGAAGTACGTGCCCCTGACGGAGCAGAACAAGGGCGTGCGTGGCAACTACCGTGCCACCTTCAAGCTGAGCAAGGTGGGCGACACGTTCATCAACATGGAGACCTTTGGAAAGGGTCAGGTGTATGTGAACGGCTATGCCATCGGACGTTTCTGGCAGATTGGTCCGCAGCAGACGCTCTATATGCCCGGATGCTGGCTGAAGAAGGGTGAGAACGAGATCATAGTAACCGACGTGGTGGGACCCAAGGAGGCTGCCGTGGAGGGTCTTGGCAAACCCATCATCGACAAGCTCAACCTGGCTGGTCCACAGACACACCGCCTTGAGGGACAGAAGCTCGACCTGAGCGGTGAGAAGCCCGTGCACAGCGGTACGCTCAAGGAGGGCAACGGATGGCAGGAGGTTAAGTTCGACAAGCCCGTCAGCGGACGCTATTTCTGCATCGAGGCGCTCAACAGCCACTGGAACCGTGAATACTGCTGTATCGCCGAACTCTATCTGCTGGATGCCAATGGCAAGCGTCTGAGTCGTGAGCCTTGGTCGGTAGCCTACGCAGATGACGAGGATGTGTCGAGCGGTAACAAGAACGGCGACAAGATCTTCGACCTGCAGGAGAGCACCTACTGGAGTACCAACAAGGGTGTACGGTTCCCCCACTCTATCATCATCGATCTCAACCAGGATCAGACGATAAGCGGATTCCAGATTCTGCCTCGCATGGAGAACGGTGCTCCCGAGAGCATCAAGGACTATCGCATCTACGTGAAGAGCGGAGCGTTTAAGATGTAGTTTTCTTTAAGGGAGTTAAAGTTTAACTTCACACGGAATACCGGAATACCGGAATTACGGGACACCGGAATACAGAATTACCGGAATACAGAAACATCGGTAGTTAAAGGAGCAACCTCCTTTAACTACCTAATTTTAAAAAATAATATAATGAAGAAATCACTATTATTCTCTACCTTGCTTGGCTTGGCCTTGGTGTCATGCCATACGACGCAGAATGTAAGCACAGACAAGGTATCAAAAACACAGGACAAAACCATCGTGGTGTTATTTGAGAACGATGCGCATTGCAACATCGACGGCTATCAGAAGATGGCGGGCATGAGGGATGCCATACAAGACACGGCATACTGCTGCCTTGTGTCGAGCGGCGACTATCTGCAAGGCGGTACGGCCGGAGCTATAAGCAACGGACAGTATATTGCCGACATCATGCGCAACATGAACTATACGGCCATCACACTCGGTAACCATGAGTTCGACTTTGGCATGGCACGTATGAAGGAGATTCTCAAGGACATCAACGCACCGGTTACGTGTTGTAATCTTTTCGACATGAAGGGCAAGCGTGAGTATGCCTCTTATGTGATGAAGCAGCTGGGCCACACGAAGGTGGCTTTCGTGGGCGTTACGACCCCTACTACGCTCTATACCGAGGCATACTCCTTCTTTGACAAGAACGACGTGCAGACGCACGAGCTGAGGGAGAAGACCTTGGTGAACGAGGTGCAGGGAGCTGTGGACGAGGCACGCAAGGCTGGCGCTGACTATGTCATCGTACTGTCGCATGTGGGCGAGGATGACAACCTGTGCCACTCTGTGTCGCACGACATCGTGAAGAGAACCAGAGGCATTGACGCGGTACTGGATGGACATACACACTCGGTAGTGCCCGAGGTGAAAGTAAACAATTTGGATGGAAAGCCCGTGGTGATTGCCCAGACGGGTACCAAGTTTGCCAACATCGGTAAACTCACTTTGAGAAAAGGTGGCATCATCCATACACAAATGCTTCCTGTTAAGGGAATTAACAACGTGAATGCTCGCATCAAGGAGGTGACCGACAGCATCAAGACGGTATTTGATGCCAAGGTGAACCGTGAGATATGCAAGAGCGACGTAGATATAAATATTCTTGATGAGCTGGGCAAGCAAGCCGTACGCCTTCGTGAAACCAATGCGGGTGACTTGTGTGCCGATGCCTACCGATATGTGACGGGGGCACAGATTGCCATCAGCAATGGAGGTGGCATACGCACCAGTCTTAAAGCCGGCAAGGTGACCTACGGCGACGTGATTGCCCTGCTACCCTACGAGAACTATGTGGAAGTGCTTGAGGTGAGCGGACAGAAGATTGTGGACGTGCTGAATGCGTGTACCAGTTTCCTGCCTGTGGAGAACGGCGACTTCCCACAGGTGTCGGGCTTACAGTTCACCATCGACATGAATGCTGAGAAGAGGGTGAAGGATGTAAAGGTATTTGATAAGGCATCCAATAGCTATCTGCCCATCGACCTGAATGCCACCTATACACTGGGTACCATTGACTACTGCGTGACTGGTGGTGGCTTGCAGAAGATGCTGAAGAACGAGAAGGTGGTGAAGCAGAACATCATGCTCTATAGCGAGGCGTTGATAGAGTATGTGACCAAGGCACTCAACGGTCACATCACACGCGACTATGAGAACCCGCAGGGCAGAATAACGATTGTGAAATAGTACGCAAATCAATCATTTACGCGCTCGCGAGTACATTATTTTGTATTTGCGAGCGTTTTTTGTAGGTTCAGTAAGCAAAATGTCGATAAAATTTCGTATCTTTGCGCGATTATTTCGAAAATATAAGAAAATCATAACAATATGCTTACATTAAAACTTATCACGGAAGAAACCGAAAAGGTTATCAAGGGTTTGGAGAAGAAGCACTTCAAGGGAGCCAAGGAGGCTATCGACGAAGTAATGGCAACCGACAAGCAGCGTCGTGAGACACAGGCCGAGCTTGACCAGAATCTGGCATCGCAGAAGAAGCTGGCTGGCGAGATCGGTATGCTCATGAAGCAGGGCAAGAAGGACGAGGCTGAAGCCGTAAAGGCAAAGGTGGCTGAACTGAAGGAGCTGAGCAAGGCGCTCGACGAGAAGAAGGCTGCTGCTGAGCAGGAGCTTACCCGTCAGCTCTGCCAGATTCCCAACATCCCATACGACGAGGTGCCCGAGGGCTCTTGCGCTGAGGACAACTGGGTGGTGAAGAGCAACCTGAAGGAGTGCGTCGTAGGACAGGACACCGTGGGCAACTGGGATGCCAACCCCGTGGTGGAGACTGCCAAACTGCCCCACTGGGAACTGGCCAAGAAGTACAACCTTATCGACTTCGACCTGGGCGTGAAGATTACAGGTGCAGGTTTCCCCGTCTATCGTGGACAGGGTGCTCGTCTGCAGCGTGCACTCATCAACTTCTTCCTGACCGAGGCCAACAAGAGCGGATACGAGGAGATCATGCCTCCCACGGTGGTCAACGCTGCCAGTGGCTATGGCACGGGTCAGCTGCCCGACAAGGAGGGACAGATGTATCATTGCGAGATTGACGACCTCTATCTTATCCCCACAGCCGAGGTGCCTGTGACGAACATCTACCGTGACGTGATACTGGATGAGAAGGAGTTGCCCATCAAGAACTGTGCCTACACCCAGTGCTTCCGTCGCGAGGCAGGTTCGTATGGCAAGGACGTACGTGGCTTGAACCGTCTGCACGAGTTCTCTAAGATTGAGATTGTACGCATCGACACTCCCGAGCATTCTGCCGAGAGCCACAAGGAGATGCTGGCACACGTAGAGGGTCTGCTGCAGAAGCTGGAACTGCCCTACCGCATCTTGCGTCTGTGTGGCGGCGACCAGAGCTTCACATCGGCTGTATGCTACGACTTCGAGGTGTACAGCGAGGCACAGAAGCGCTGGCTTGAGGTAAGCTCAGTAAGCAACTTCGACACCTATCAGGCTAACCGCCTCAAGTGTGGTTACCGCAACAGTGAGCCCAAGAAGACGGAGCTTTGCCACACACTCAACGGTTCTGCCCTTGCACTTCCCCGCATCGTGGCTGCCATCCTGGAGAACAACCAGACGGAGGAGGGCATCCGCATTCCCAAGTGTCTCCAGCACTTCATGGGTACGGACATGATTAAGTAAGTGGTCATTTTGGGGTTATAAGGTTATGGGGTTATAAGGTTGTTAGGTTAATAAGGTTTTGAGGTTAATAAGGTTTAGTTACCATAAGATCTCACAGACCCAAAGACCATAAAACCTTATAATCATAAGACCATAAAACCCAAAAACATACAACCCAAAGACCATGAACCTTATAACCATAAGACCATAAAACCTAAAAAAACAATAACCAACATAAACTTTATAGTGAAAAAATGAACAAGATTGTTAAAAAGGTGCAGTTCAGCGAGAAAGTATTCAAGCTGGAGGTAGAAGCACCCATGATTGCAAAAGCTCGTAAGGCTGGTCACTTTGTTATTATCCGTGTGGATGAGAAGGGCGAGCGTGTTCCTCTCACCATTGCAGGCAGCGACCCTGTAAAGGGTACCGTTACTCTGGTTATCCAGACCGTAGGTGCCAGCACCAGCAAGCTTTGTGCACTTAACGAGGGTGACTACATCGCCGACATCGTAGGTCCTCTCGGTCGTGCTACCCACATCGAGAACTACGGTACTGTACTGTGTGCCGGTGGTGGCGTAGGTACTGCTCCCATGCTCCCCATCATCCAGGCTCTCAAGGCTGCAGGTAACAAGGTGATCAGCGTGATTGCAGGTCGTAGCAAGGAACTCATCATCCTCGAGGATGAGGTTCGCGCAGCCAGCGACGAGGTAATCATCATGACCGACGATGGCAGCTATGGTAAGCAGGGTGTGGTAACCGTAGGTATGGAAGAGGTAATCCAGCGTGAGAAGGTGGACAAGTGCTTCGCCATCGGTCCTGCTATCATGATGAAGTTCTGCTGTCTGCTGACCAAGAAATATGAGATTCCCACTGATGTGTCACTCAACACCATCATGGTCGATGGTACCGGTATGTGCGGTGCCTGCCGTATCAGCGTAGGTGGCAAGACCAAGTTCGTCTGCGTGGATGGTCCTGAGTTTGACGGTCACGAGGTGGACTTCAACGAGATGTTGCAGCGCGGTGGCGCATTCAAGGCCGAGGAGGCTGAGGCAATGGCTGCCTATCAGGCTGCCCTGGAGGGTAAGGCTTGCTGCTGTGGCGCCAAGGCTGCTGCTCCCAAGGCAGAGGCTTGCACCTACTCGGCCGACAAGATGGACACCACTACTCCCCTGGCAGAGCTCATCGACCGCAAGGCTGAGTATCGTGAGGAGTTGCGCAAGAGCATGAAGGCTAAGGAGCGCACAGAGATTGAGCGTTGCCAGATGCCTGAGCTGGATCCCGTATATCGTGCTACCACCCGTGTGGAGGAGGTTAACAAGGGCTTGACCGTAGAGCAGGCGCTGACCGAGGCTAAGCGTTGCCTTGACTGTGCTAACCCCACCTGTATGCAGGGTTGTCCCGTAAACATCAACATTCCTTCGTTCATCAAGAACATCGAGCGTGGCGAGTTCCTCAATGCTGCTCGCATCCTGAAGAGCACAAGCGCCCTGCCTGCTGTGTGTGGTCGTGTATGTCCCCAGGAGAAGCAGTGTGAGAGCCAGTGTATGCATCTCAAGATGGGTCACAAGGCTGTGGCTATCGGTAACCTGGAGCGCTTTGCAGCTGACTTTGAGCGTGAGAGCGGTAAGATGGCTCTTCCCGAGGTGGCTGCCAAGAATGGCAAGAAGATTGCCGTTATCGGTTCAGGTCCCAGCGGTTTGAGCTTCGCAGGCGACATGGCAAAGGCTGGATATGAGGTAACCGTGTTTGAGGCACTTCACGAGATCGGTGGTGTATTGAAGTACGGTATTCCTGAGTTCCGTCTGCCCAACAAGATCGTGGATGTGGAGATTCAGAACCTGGAGAAGATCGGCGTGAACTTCGTGAAGGACTGCGTAGTGGGTAAGACCATCAGCGTGGCAGAGTTGGAGGCTCAGGGCTTCCAGGGCATCTTCGTTGGTTCGGGTGCTGGTCTGCCCAACTTCATGGGTATTCCTGGTGAGAACAGCAACGGTATCATGTCATCTAACGAGTACCTTACCCGTGTCAACCTGATGGATGCCTCTAACCCCGAGTTTGCTACTCCCATCAAGAAGGCTAAGAGCGTGATGGTTGTAGGTGGTGGTAACACCGCTATGGATAGCTGTCGTACAGCCAAGCGTCTGGGTGCTGAGCGTGTATTCATCGCCTACCGTCGTAGCGAGCAGGAGATGCCCGCCCGTCTGGAGGAGGTTAAGCACGCCAAGGAGGAAGGCATCGAGTTCCTCACCCTGCACAACCCCATCGAGTATCATGCTGACGAGAAGGGTAATGTAACTGAGGTACTGCTGCAGAAGATGGAGCTTGGCGAGCCCGACGCTTCAGGACGTCGCTCACCTCAGCCCATTCCCGGTGCTATCGAGACCATCGCTATCGATCAGGCTATCGTAGCTGTAGGTGTATCACCCAACCCCATCGTTCCCACTTCTATCGAGGGTCTGGAACTGGGTCGCAAGAACACCATCGTGGTCAACGAGGGTATGCAGACCAACATTGCTACCATCTTTGCAGGTGGTGACATCGTGCGTGGTGGTGCTACCGTAATCCTCGCTATGGGTGACGGTCGTCGTGCTGCTGCTGCTATGAACGAGTATCTGTCTAAGTAATCAATCATAGTCATTGTTCCCCGAGGGCTTATTCCCCTCGGGGAGCATTTTCTTATTATGAGCTCAATCTACACCATATTATTATTAATAGCCAGCAATGTCTTCATGACTTTTGCCTGGTATGGTCATCTCAAACTACAGCAATCGGGCACAAGTGCCAACTGGCCTCTGATAGGTGTCATTGCCTTCTCATGGGCCATTGCATTCGTTGAGTATTGTTTTATGGTTCCTGCCAACCGTATCGGCTTTGTGGAGAACGGTGGTCCTTTCTCGCTGATGCAGCTGAAGGTGATTCAGGAAGTCGTATCGCTCGTCGTATTCTGTGTCATTGCCAATTTCCTGTTCCAGGGGCAGTCGCTACATTGGAACCACCTGGCAGCGCTTATCTGCCTCATTCTTGCCGTCTATTTCGTGTTCATGAACAACGATTGAAGACATAAGGTCTTAAGGTTATGAGGTCATAAGGTCTTAATGTAACTAAACCTCAAAACCATAAAACCTAAAAATTGAATAAGTTATAAGTATAATAGCGCTAGAAAGACCAGAAAAAACTGGAACATCCAGAAAAACTTGGTCATCTGGAAAGTATAGAAAACTAGATCATCTAGAATATATAGAAAAAACCAGAACAACTTGAATTTGCAAACATAATGAAAAGAAATCTGATAATATGTGCGATGCTCGCTATGGCATCGAATGTCTTTGCCCAGAGAAACAAGGTGGTTGTTCCTCAGCCACAGCCAGTGCCTGCCATCTCTCTCTCGGATGCACTCAAGCAGTATCGTTTTTCTGACGCTGAGTTGATTCTTAATCAGGAAATTGCAAATCTTCGCAAAAAGAAACTTGACACAAGTGATGCCGAGAATAAGTTGCGTGCCGTGAATCGTGCCAAGAGCAAGATGAATGTGACTGAAAAGATTACCTTCATAGACAGTCTTGTGGTGGGTAAGTCGGAACTCATTCAGAACCTTCGCTTGAGTAGCGAGAGCGGTAAGATAGACTTGTATTCGACTTTCTACAACACCAATGATACTACCCACTGCACCATCTACCTTTCTGAACTTGGCGACAACCTGCTATACGCAAAACCCGATGAAAACGGCCATCCTCAATTGTTTCGCAAGTCATTGGTAGGAAACCCTATGCAGGTTAACAACGCGGATTGGACGGCTTCCGTTGCCCTGGCCGACGAAGGATTGGGCGAGCATGGGGACGTCTGCCAGAACTATCCTTTCATGATGGCGGATGGTACAACCTTGTATTTCTCCGCTAAGGGAGAGGAGAGCCTGGGTGGGTACGACATCTACATGACTCGCTATGATGCCGAGGAACATCGCTTTCTTACCCCCGAAAACATCGGTATGCCCTTCAACTCACCTGCCAATGATTACCTCTATGCCGTAGATGAATTCTACAACATAGGCTTCTTTGTGACCGATCGCAATCAACCCGATGGGTATGTCTGCATATACACATTTATCCCCAATTCATCGAGAAAAATCTATAATGCAGGTGAGTTGGGAGAGGCTAAGCTGAGTTCGTTGGCACGTCTTTCATGTATAGCCGACACCTGGGAGGATAAGGCGCTGGTGAACGAGGCACTCGAGAAGGCTAACCGCCTGCGTAATGAGGTGTCTGGCTCACTTCACGAAAGTAATGCCAGCATCAAGTTCATCGTCAACAATAAGTACACCTACACCTCTATCGATCAGTTCAAGTCTGATGAAGCCAGACAGCAGGCACAGTGGTGGTTTGAGGGTATGAAGGACCTGCGACGTTCAGAAGATGAGTTGCAGAAGTTGCGCGACAAGTACCACTCACTTGATGCCTCCTCACGCAAAACCATGGAGGCTCAGATACTTCAACTTGAAAGCAATGTGCGTGTACTCATTACAAAGCTGAAGGCTCAGGAAAAAGAGATTCGTAAACTTGAATTACAAAACACATAAATAATACAACCATGAAATACGCTGAATCAGAACTCATCATCAACGCTGACGGTTCTTGCTTCCATCTGCATCTACGTCCGGAACAGTTAGCCGACCGTGTCATTCTGGTAGGTGACCCTGGTCGTGTAGGCCTTGTGGCCAGTCATTTCGAAGCGCAGGAGTGCGAAGTATCCTCGCGCGAGTTTCATTCCATCACAGGCACTTATCAAGGCAAGCGCATTACGGTGCTTTCAACGGGCATCGGTTGCGACAATATCGACATCGTGGTCAACGAACTTGACTCCTTGGCCAACATCAACTATGACACTCGCGAGGATAATCCTACGCATCGCACACTCACCCTTGTTCGCATCGGTACTTGCGGAGGTCTTCAACCCGAGACGCCTCTGGGCACTTTCGTGGCAAGCGTAAAGAGTATTGGCTTTGATGGATTGCTCAACTACTACGCTGGGCGTAACAACGTCTGCGACCTCCAGGTAGAGGAAGCGTTCCGCCAGCACATGCAATGGAATCCCATAAAAGGTGCACCCTATGTAGCCAACACTTGTCCTTCGCTCATCAATCGCATTGCCGGACAGGACATGGTACGTGGCATCACCATTGCCTGCGGTGGATTCTATGGTCCTCAGGGACGACAGATTCGTGCAGCCATAGATGACCCTCAGCAGAATGCCAAGGTAGAGTCTTTCCGTTACGATGTCTCTGCTGACGAAGCCTCTGCCTATCAACTGCCCTCTCCTACCCTCAAGGTGTGCAATTTCGAGATGGAGTCGTCTGCCCTTGCCGGCTTGGCTGCCATACTGGGTCATGAGGCTATGACTTGTTGTATGGTTATTGCCAACCGTTATGCCAAGGAGATGAATACGGGTTACAAGAATCAGATAGACGACCTTATCTGTCTTGTGCTCGATCGCATCTAATCTTGTTGGCTTTCGTGTATGCTCAAGTTCAGGTTTGAGGCTTATTATGTTTTGAGGTTTAGTTACCTTGTACGGAATGAAGGTAATCTACACCATTTATCCTAAAGACCATAAACCTTGTAACCTTTCACGTTGAATTATATTTTTTACTCTCAATTTTCATTCTCTCATGTCCAACAGTTCCACTATCTGTGCCATCTCCACCGCTCAAGGCGGTGCCATTGGTGTTGTTCGCGTCTCAGGTCCACAAGCCATACAGATAACCGATAGCCTCTTCAAGGGGCGCCGCCGACTTGCTGATGCAGAACCTTATAGTGTACTCTTCGGACGTGTCATCGACAATGAAGAGGTCATTGACGAAGTACTTGCCACCCTCTTTCGCGCTCCACATTCCTATACGGGCGAAGACAGCGTGGAACTATCGTGTCACGGCTCGTCCTACATTCTTCAGCGCATACTCTCTCTTCTTATCTCAAAGGGTTGCACAATGGCTCAACCTGGCGAGTTCACCCAAAGAGCCTTCCTTAACGGTAAGATGGACCTTTCGCAGGCAGAAGCCGTGGCAGACCTTATTGCGTCTTCCAACGCAGCTACTCATCGTGTGGCCATGAACCAGATGCGAGGTGGTATTACTCATCGACTGGCTGAGATGCGTCAACAGCTTCTCACGCTTACCTCGCTTCTCGAGCTGGAACTTGATTTCAGCGAAGAGGATGTGGAGTTTGCAGATCGTCAACAACTTCTCGACCTCTCGCGTTCCACTCTCGACGAGATAGAGCGACTACGCTCCTCTTTCGCCTCGGGCAATGCCATCAAGAATGGCATCCATGTAGCCATTATTGGAGCTCCCAATGTGGGTAAGTCCACCTTGCTTAACCAACTCTTACAAGATGACAAGGCCATTGTAAGTGACATTCAAGGCACTACGCGCGACCTCATAGAAGACACTATCACCTTGGGTGGCTACCTCTTCCGCTTTATCGATACGGCAGGCATTCGCCACACCAGCGACGTCATTGAGCGTTTGGGCATAGAACGCTCCATACAGGCGGCCGAAAAGGCACATATTATCATTCTTCTTAGCGAGGAGGGTGTGCCTTCACCTTCAGTTCCCATTCGTGCAGATCAATACGCCATCCACGTGCTCAACAAGGCAGATCGTCTTGCCTCAGCATCGGGTTCAACATTACCCCTTGTATCTACATTAGATTATCCTGCTTCTCACCTTTCGCTTTCTGCCCTCACGGGACAAGGTCTCGATACTCTCCGTCAGTCGCTTATTGACCATGCTCATCTCCTTTGTGGTGAGTTGAACGAGGATACAGTCCTTATCACCAACCAGCGTCATCTTGAAGCTCTCGAACAGGCTTCTTCCTCCATGCGTCGTGCTCTTGATGGCATCCATCAATCTCTTCCTGGCGATCTCATCGCAGAAGACCTCCGTCTTGTTCTTTCTTACCTCTCCACCATCCTTGGTTCAGAAATCACCACCGACGAGGTTCTTGGCAACATTTTCAAGAATTTCTGCATCGGCAAATAATTGATTATCAGTATATTAGACTATCTACCACTAACTATTTGAAAGCCATCCGTTTGGGTGGCTTTCTTCATTTTAACACTTGACAGTTAGTATTTGTTAGTATCAGTTATTCTTACTAATTTTGGCCCAAAATTCATCCAAGCGCCTCAATTCCGCGATTTTTCCGGACTATAAAATGCAATCTAAGGCACTACTTGAAAAATAGTGAAAATTGGAAATATAACTCCATTACCCGACACCTGCAATCCAAGGCACTTTAATGAAAATCTATGAAAATGTGTGAAAATTGCTGCAAAATAATCAGCGACCTCATGAGATCTCATGTAGGAGCCAAAATTACAACAAAATGAAGATATTAAAGAAATGCTTAACCTGCGGAACAGACTTTGTCGCATCCAAAATATCATCAAAGTACTGTTGTCGAAAGTGTGAACGTGTCGCACAACGGAAACGAGAAACAGAAAAGCGTGAAAAAGAGCGCGAAAATGCTTCTGCCGACATCCCATCAGAGTTAGAAACAAAGCAGTTCCTAACTCCCAAGGACATTGCCAAATTACTGGATGTTGGACTAACAACTGTTTATCGTTACTTCTACTCTGGTATGCTCAAGGCTGTACGTGTACGTAGGCATACATTAGTAAGAAGAAGTGATTTGGAAAAGTTCTTTGACGAAGCTGTACCTTATAAGAAAACATCTTATAAAAAGAAAGCAGACAACGAGTACTATACACTACGCGAAATCATGGAGAAATACAATCTTGGACGCAAGGCTGTATGGAATCGCTGTGAGAAACTTGGAATACCTAAAGTGTACGAGGGACGAAATACTTTCTGGAATAAAAAGGCTATTGACTCAAAGTTTGCCGACCTCATTGAGGAGATAGACCTTGACAACTACTATACCATAGAAGAAGTCAAGGAACTCTACAACATGTCCAAGGAGGGCGTGTTGAGCTTTGTCTGTCATCATAAGATACCAAGAGTGAAGCGAGGTAAGACCGTTTATTATTCCAAAATCCATATAGATAGTTTCAAGCGCAAGGGAGCCGGTCCTGATCCAGACTGGTACACCTACGAGGAGATAACGGCGAAATATGGCTTCACCAAGGATCAAATCAAATACACTCTCAATCATTTTGAAATACGCACGGAGAAACGAGGAAAGTTCACAATGATATTTCGTACCGACTTCGACAAAGCTGCCAAAGAACGCTTGGCTGGTGCTAAACGAGTCGAACGAATTGACGAACCTGACAAGGTGGTACTGAAACCGAAAGCTAAAGAGGTTGTCTGCCCTCCTACCCCTGATGGATATTATTCAGCAGAAGATGTAGCAACCATGTTTAAGTGTTCTGTCAAACATGTATGGACGATTACTCGTGAGAACAAGACTCCAAAGATTGCTTTAGGGAACTTCAATTTCTACGAAAAGAAAGCCATTGACGAACTCTATAACCGCAAGAACCACTTTGCGGATATTACAGACTGGATAACTCCATCCGAGATGCGAGATACGTACAAAATGACAAAAGATGCCACCTCTGCTTTCATTCGTCGCCATAACATTCCGTCTAAGGTTGAATATGGCAAGACCTATTACTCCAAGCAGCACATCGATGTTATCAAGACTGGCTACTTTGAGGATAGAGACAGGTATTATTCTGTTCAGGAAGCAATGAGCAAGTTCAATCTGACCAAAGATTTGGTGTTCTATTACGCCAGTCATTACAAGATTACCAAGGTTAAGAATGGACAGTTCGTTTTCTTCAGAAAGGAAGAGTTCAACAGAATTATCAAAGAAAGAAGGGATTTAGACCCCATGGCAATGCCAAATATCGATAATTAGTGCTGATTACTCTTAATTACTTACTGATTACTGGTGTCAGCATTATATCATCAAAGAACTTTGCACCCAAAAATAATCTTCAATAATATTCAAAATACTCTACAATTATGCAGTGTTGTAAAACAGTAACCCTCCGTTTTCGCGACAGACGTAACGGAACCAAGTCTCTTTTCCTTGAGTACTATCCAGGTTACAGAGACCCAGAGACAATGGAGTTAAGACGTCGCCACTCTCTTGGCATGTATATTTACGCAAAGCCAGAGAATGCCTTTCAAAAGGATTTCAACAAGCAAATCTTGGAAAAGGCCGAACAAATCAGATGCAATGTTTATCTTGAAGTGCTTAACGAACGCTATGGCTTCTTCTCGAACGACAAGATGAAGGAGAGTTTCCTGCCCTACTTCAAGGAACAGCTCAGCAAGTCCAACACCAAGACGCTTGCCTCTTACAAGCATTTTGAAAAGTTCTGTGATGGAAAATGTACTTTTGCAGACCTTGATCTCCCGATGTGCCGTAAGTTCATGGAATATTTATTGACAGCCAAGGACATGAAACACCCGGAATTATCTCTATCTCAGAACTCTGCTTCTGCTTATTGGAATGTTTTCCGTAATGTTCTTGGCGTAGCTTTCAAAGAGAAGCGCATAAAGGATAATTTGTCTGAGTCATTGGAGAACATCCCATGTGTGCCAACCACCAAGGAAAGCCTGACATTGGAAGAGGTACGTGCCATGTTTAATACACCTTGCAGGATCCCTGTGCTGAGAAGAGCTGCTGTATTCTCTTGCATGAGTGGATTACGTATCAGTGACATTCTCAATTTAAAGTGGGAAAACATCCGTACTTACGCAGACGGAGGTTTATACCTTGACTTCATCTGTGTAAAGACAAAGCGACAGACAAAGGTTCCAATCAGTAAGGAGGCTTATGATCTGGTACAGCCAGAAACTGGAACACATGTTTTTGAAGGCCTTAAGAAGAGCATGACTTACGATACTATGTCAACTTGGCTAAAATCATGTGGCATACAGAAGCATATTACCTTTCACGGATTCAGACATACATACGCATCACTGCAACTTGAATTAGGTACAGACATCTACACCGTTCAACACCTTCTTAACCATAGAAATGTTGCCACAACCCAAATCTATGTTGCCCATGCTGATCCGAAAACACGTGAAGCAGCAAGCAGAATTACGTTAACAGATGTTAAACGTAAGCCTGAAAACAAGAGAAAAAAACGTACGAAAAATGATAAAACGAAACGCTAAGGGAAAAGTAAAACAATGCAACAAAGTGAAACAAAATGCAAGCATAATACATTGATATACTGAATTATAAATTATCTTAAGCAAAGTCGTTTTTTAGGCACAAACTATCACTCGTTTATCAAATTCTCTCTAACTTTGCAGTCGAAAAACTGATAACAACAAGCAGTAATTATGACTAATAAGCTTAGAGAGAATTTTTACATTCTCGTCACATCCAACCTTTGCACCATAATATTGGTGTTCATGTTCTTCATGCTATGGCAGGGAGCTCACTCCAGGAACAACATTGAGTCCATTTTCTCTTTACAGAACACTCTTTATATGATATTGTGCGTGATGGCAATCTGTGCAGTGTTTGCATTCCTATGGTCAACAAGACAAGCAGACATCGTAATCAACAATAATATTGCACCTACCCAAAACACCATTCAGTCCTCAATGGATGACAAAGCTCAGGAGAAGCGAGAGCAATACATCAAGAAACAGGAAGATCTACTTGAAGCAAAGCATCAGGCTATTTCTGAATATACCTATACCATCCTCTCGCCATTCATTTCATCTGATTATATCGAACTACTCTGCCAGAATATAAGGCTTTTTGATATTCCCGAGTCAGTACTCTCCCCTGTTGTTACCAATGGCAACCTTAATTCGGTTGACCTGCGCCACTATGCCTGGAATATCGGCGAAAGGCTTGGGTGGAGCGGACAACGCAGATCAACATTCATAAAGATCTGCTTTCCCAAGGAACTTGCAAACTACGAGATAGAGACACTGCGTCGCACATTACGTTATGATGCCAAGTGCCAGATTGAGCTCGATATTCCAGAGGACAACGACTATCATTTCAAGACATTATAAGTAATAATCAATATAATTCTCATTATGCAGACAGATTTGACAGCAGAAGGTATAACCTTCAATGATCTCCCAGCAGCGATGTCGAAGATGCTCAATAAAGTCGAAAGACTTGAGGTTACTCTGACCAGTATCAGAGAAGACATTCGCAAATCAAACAGCAAGGCGGCTAATACGTCTGACCATATTCCGATGAGTACAGACGAAGTAAGTCAGTTTCTTGGAAAGTCTAAACAGACGATTTACTACTATGTACAGAATGGGCTCATACCCTTTGTCCGTAGAGGCAAGAACTGTATCTTCTTCAAAGATGAGATTCTTGAATGGATGGAACGAGGTCGTGAAGCAGTTGTTCCACCTACCATAGAAGAAATAAATGCAGCACTAGGAAAACGAGCTTCCAGAAAGCATTAACGGACAAAAATAGTTATCAAAAGATAGACAAGTAAGGATTATTCCCCATAATCCTATCCATGTTAGTCCATGTCAATGTAGGTTTGCACTACATTACAATTAAAATTGTAACTTTGCAAAATCAAACAAGATGAAAGATCAATATACGTACAGAACATAACAAATATCAACAATACAGAATGTGGTAGCGACAACTGAAACCCATGTAGAAACCGGTTACGAATCTGCATGGGTTTTTAGTTTACCTGCCAACAATATCTAATACAATAATCAAATTACAAAAAGAAAATGAAACGGCAAAATCATTTCACCGTGCTCTCTCTTTTTGTGTACAGATTGTTCTAACTGCAACAAGAAAATTGAGAAGAAACTGCCAGAGAATGAACTTTGGCAACTCTATCGTGCTGCATATAAGCAGTACCAGTCTGAAATCCTCCATGGACAGTTTACCTACCATCGTTTTGTGGAGAGATTTGTTTCCTATCACCTTCCTGCTTTTTGCCTAAATGAAGCTGATGCACGGCTTCATATCATGAATGTCTTTGAACTTAAAGACCTATTAGAGAATCGTCGTGACCTCGTCGAGGCTCATTTCTCTAATTCTTCATTTGAGGAGAAAGACTATCTTCAGATGAACAAAGAATTCAACCAGAGCGACTTTATTTCATCAAAGAAGTCAGCTGTACTCGCACACTTTAATGACGAACAAATTAGCCTCATTACGGATTTCCTTAATGAGGCTGAATTGTTAATAGACGAGGTATCTGAAGTAGAAGTTAAAGCGTTATTTGACTGTACATTGAAGAAGCCTTTGAAACCTCTGGTTAATCGTCGTATCGCAAAGTTCTTCGACTCTCTCCGATATGAAGGCTTCTTGCCCCATGCCTGGCAGAAGTTGATAGCAGATAACAAGCTTGTGGCATCGTCATCAACAGGGAAACCTCTCACCGCCCACATGATAAGCAGCTATCTGTCGGACTATAAGTCTGGAGGAGAAGACACTTTGAATAGTCAGTGTAAGAACTTAACCCAAAAATTGAAAGAAAGTATGTAAAAGGAAGGTAAAACAATCAACTGAAGCCAAGGTAGCATGATAATAGGCATGATAAAAAATCTCATCATGCCGTGCTTAGATTGATTGTGAATTTTAGGGGCTACCTTTGCCGCCGAATCGGTTCAGAATCGGGGGCAGCAACCCCTATTGTCTAACATCAAAAATACATATCTATGGCAAAGAAAAAGATAGATGTTGCTATCCTGGAAAAGCGCATTGACCTCCTTGAAATGCAAGTCAGAGACATGAAGGTGATAGAACCAGATGCTATCGACGAGCGTTTGAAAAACATTGAGGAAGCTCTTTATTCCTCAAAAGAGATGCTTACTTCCAAAGAGGTATGTCAGTACCTTGACATTTCACAAAGTCTTCTTTACAAACTGACATGCAGTGCAAGGATCCCTCACTACAAGCCACGAGGTAAGATGGTCTATTTTGAAAAGAAGGAGATTATCAAGTGGATCAAGACGCACCATGTAATAATGTCCGACGAAAGTGAAGAATCTGTTGAGTCTGAACTTAATGACTCCGAAAACAATGAAGAGACCTCCCAAAAAGAACAG
>JAZLKL010000002.1:0-59442 GCA_045597585.1 Bacteroidaceae bacterium
AAACAATAATGATGACGAATAAGGATAAGATTATTTTAGGAGCAATCGCACTAATCAGTACGACTTCATTTGCACAAACAGACAGCATTTCGTCTGAACAGCATTTGAAGTCGGTCACTGTGAATGCAATGATAGGAATGAAGTCAAAATCACGTGTTGACAACACTGAGATTATAGGACGAAATCAGTTGGTCAGAGCTGCATGTTGTAACCTCGGAGAGTCGTTTACGACAAATCCATCTGTCGATGTTAGTTATTCAGATGCAGCTACTGGTGCAGCACAAATAAAATTGCTTGGTTTGAGCGGTACATACGTGCAGATGCTGACAGAAAACATTCCAAATCTTCGTGGCGCGAGCATACCTTACAGCCTTGGCTTTGTACCAGGCGACTGGATGCAGAGCATTCAGGTGAGCAAGGGGGCCAGTAGCGTGAAGAACGGGTATGAGAGCATGACGGGACAGATCAATATAGAATACCTGAAGCCCCAGGCAGAGAAATCGTTTCATACCAATGCCTATCTGGACAGCCGTCTGCGATACGAGCTGAACATGGATGGCAATCGTCATTTCGGAGGCGAGGACAGCAGGTGGAGTGGGGGGTACCTTTTGCACTTCGACCACAGCACCCAGAAGCACGACATGAACCATGATGGCTTCTGCGACGACCCCTCCGGCAAGCAAATCAACGGTATGGCTCGTCTGGCATACGTCTCGCCCCAGTATGTGATGCAGTTCAGGGGCAGCATGCTGTATGAAGACCGTCATGGCGGACAAAAAGGCGGTATGGTGGGTTCCTACGTCACGAAGGCAGAAAACACCCGTTGGGACGTGCATCTCAAAAATGCTTACATCTACAATCCGGAGAAGGGTGGCAACGTGGCTCTCATCCTGAGTGCCAGTCAGCATAGGTTGAACGATGCGGTAGGACTGCATACCTACGACGTGACCGAGACGGACTTCTATGCCTCGTTGATGCTGGAGGAGCAGTTCACACCCTTGCATGCCCTGTCGGTAGGACTCAGTATGCAGCACGACGGTTTTGGGGGTGAGAAGATGCACTTTGCCTTTGTAGATGCCCTGATGAGTTCGAGCGTGACATACAACGCCCTGACACCCGATGAGAACGTGTTTGGAGCGTATGCCCAGTACACTTTCACCATGGACGACAAGCTTGCCCTGATGGCAGGCATACGAGTGGATAGAAGCAACCTGCATGGCACCTTTGTAACCCCTCGTGCCCATTTGCGCTGGCATCCGTCGAATGGGTTCACCATGCGAGCCAGTGCCGGCAAAGGCTATCGCACTTCGCATCTGTTGCCCGAGATGCACTATCTTCTGGCCAGCAGCAGGCGTTGGGAAGGCCTGGGCACATTGCCTCCGCAGGAAGAGTCGTGGAATGCAGGAACCTCATGGCAGTTCTCTGTTCCTTTAGGGGGTAAGCGTCTGGAACTCAATGCCGACTATTACTATACCCACTTCCAGCAGCAGCTGGTGGTGGACAGGGATACACCGGGGAAGATACGCTTCTATGCCCTTGACGGACGTTCGTTCAGCCATTGTCTGCAGGTAGAGGCAACCTACCCGTTCTTTGAGGGGTTCTCATTGACAGCTGCCTGGCGAAAGAACCATGTGCGCACCACCTACCAAGACGGCAGGTTGCGCGAGACGCCCCTCACCAGCAGGTGGAAGGGATTGGTGACAGCCACCTACAAGACCCCTCTTGAACTTTGGCAGATGGACGTGACGTGCCAGTTGAACGGTCCCGGACGTATGCCCGACCCGTATGTGGTGCATAATTCACAATCCACCATTCACAATCTGCCGTCTGCCATTGACTCTTTTGGGCAAAATCAACACAATACAGCCAGTGAGATGCTTTCCTGGGACAGGGAATACAAGGCCTTCTCGCAACTGTCGGCTCAGGTTACCCGATTCTTCCGTTGGGGAAGTGTGTATCTGGGTGGAGAAAATCTTACAAACTTCCATGTCATGCACCCCATTGTGGCAGCCGATGAGCCTTTCGGAAAAGACTTTGACGCCACGATGATATGGGGCCCTGTTCATGGTGCCATGGCTTATGTGGGAGTGAGGGTGGAACTGTAGGTGCCGATTTGAGAAGTAAAAACCAGAAAAAGTAAAAGCGATATGAAGAAGTTTGCATTAGTGGCTTTGCTGCTGTGTGCCAGCAGCGCGTATGCCAAGGACCTGAGAGTGTTGGTGGTAAAGACCGAGACTCGCATGAAGTGTGAAAACTGTGCCAAGAAGATACGTATGAACCTCCGTTTTGAGAAGGGCGTGAAGGACATCAAGCCCAGCGTGGCCGACCAGACCGTCAGCATTACCTACGATGCCGAGAAGGGTACCCAGGAAGGCATCGTGAAAGGTTTCAAGAAGATTGGTTACGAAGTAAAGGTGTTGAGCGAAAAGAAGGCGGAGAAAAAGTAGCCTTACGTTGCGAAAATGACATAAAACGGTGTGGTTTATTGAATAAAGTGTTTTTTATTTGCTCGTTTCGGGAATATTTTGTAACTTTGCCTCGTTTTTTAGTGTAAAAAGATAACAGCAAAAATATATCCAATGAAACACCAACTGAGAAGTGCAGTCTGCACTGAGGGTCGCCGTATGGCGGGCGCACGTGCATTATGGGTGGCAAATGGCATGAAAAGAGAGCAATTTGGCAAGCCCATCATCGCCATCGTCAATTCGTTCACACAGTTTGTTCCTGGTCACACTCATCTGCATGAGATTGGCCAGATTGTGAAGGCCGAGATAGAGAAGCTGGGTTGCTATGCAGCCGAGTTCAATACCATCGCTGTGGACGATGGTATCGCTATGGGTCACGACGGTATGCTTTATTCATTGCCCAGTCGCGACATCATCGCTGATTCTGTGGAGTACATGGTGAATGCTCACAAGGCAGATGCCATGGTGTGCATCTCGAACTGCGACAAGGTAACTCCTGGTATGCTGATGGCAGCCATGCGCCTGAACATCCCTTCTGTGTTTGTCAGTGGTGGTCCTATGGAGGCTGGTAAGGTGAACGGCGAGAATGCCGACCTCATCACCGCCATGATCAAGGGTGGTGACCCCACCGTGAGCGATGAGGAACTGGAAGTGGTTGAGCACAGCGCCTGCCCTGGTTGCGGTGCCTGCTCGGGTATGTTTACCGCCAACTCCATGAACTCGCTTACTGAAGCCCTTGGTTTCTCACTTCCCGGAAACGGTTCTATTCTGGCTACTCACGTCAATCGTGTACAGCTCTTCAAGGATGCTGCCAAGATTATCGTGAAGAATGCCTTTGCCTATTACGAGGATGGCGATGAGTCGGTACTGCCTCGCAGCATCGCTACCCGCCAGGCTTTCCTCAACGCCATGACGCTCGATATCGCCATGGGTGCATCCACCAATACCGTACTCCACCTCCTGGCTGTGGCTCAGGAGGGTGGCGTGGACTTCAAGATGCAGGACATCGACCAGCTGAGCCGTAAGGTGCCCTTCCTCTGCAAGCTGGCTCCCAACTGGCAGAAGTATAGCATCCAGGAGGAGAACCGTGCAGGTGGTATCCTTGGCATTCTGGGTGAATTGGCTAAGGGCAATCTGCTCGACCTCACCTGCAAGCGTGTCAATGGTGCTACCTTGGGTGAGGACATCAAGAAATACAGCATCACGGGCGAGACCATCGACCCCGAGGCTGACCGCATCTATCACTCTGCTCCTGCTGGCAAGTTCTCTACCAAGATGGGTAGTCAGGACACTCGCTGGGAGAGCCTCGACACCGACCGCGTGAATGGTTGTATCCGTGACATCGAGCACGCTTACACCAAGGATGGTGGTATGGCTGTCCTCTTTGGTAACATCGCCCAGGACGGCTGTGTGGTTAAGACCGCAGGCGTAGCTCCCGAGCTGTGGCACTTTGAAGGTCCTGCCGTTTGCTTCGACTCTCAGGAAGACGCTTGTGAGGGCATCCTCGGCGGAAAGGTGAAGAAGGGTGACTGTGTAGTCATCACTCACGAAGGTCCTAAGGGTGGTCCCGGTATGCAGGAGATGCTCTATCCTACCTCTTATATTAAGTCAATGCACATGGGTAAGGAGTGCGCCCTGATTACCGACGGTCGTTTCTCGGGTGGTACATCAGGCTTGAGCATCGGTCACATCTCTCCAGAGGCAGCCAGTGGTGGTAACATCGGCAAGATCAAGGATGGCGACATCATCGTCATCGATATTCCCAGTCGCTCTATCAACGTGAAGCTCAGCGACGAGGAACTGGCAGCACGTCCACAGCAGCCCCTGAAGCGTAACCGTGTAGTCAGCAAGGCTCTCCGTGCCTACGCTCAGAGTGTGGCATCAGCCGACAAGGGTGGTGTGAGGATTATAGATTAAGACAAGCCCCCCTCCCGTCTCCCTTTAGGGGGAAGCAGTTACATTTTGCAACTTGGATTATAAGGAAGGGGATATGTTTGAAGAATAATAAACGAAATATAGTATGTCAGATAAAATACAAGAGACAGGACAAACTGCTTCTCCCTTAAGGGGGAAGGGAGAGGGTCTTATCTCTGGTGCAGAGGCGTTGATGCGCTCATTGGAGGATCAGGGGGTAGATGTACTCTTTGGTTATCCGGGTGGTGCCATCATGCCGACCTACGATGCACTCTATGATCATAAGTCAACGCTCAATCACATCTTGGTTCGCCATGAGCAGGCTGCGGTTCATGCCGCACAGGGCTATGCTCGTGTGTGTGGCAAGGTGGGTTGTGCTATCGTTACCTCTGGTCCTGGCGCCATGAACACCATTACGGGTGTGGCCGACGCCATGGTGGACTCAACTCCTCTTGTGGTCATCTGCGGTCAGGTGGGTGCTGCCATGTTGGGTACCGATGCCTTTCAGGAGGTGGACGTAGTAGGCGTTACTCAACCCATCACCAAGTGGAACTATCAGATTCGTCGTGCTGAGGATATTGCATGGGCTGTGGCCCGTGCCTTCTATATTGCCAGCAGTGGCCGTCCTGGTCCTGTCGTACTCGACTTCACCAAGAATGCCCAGACGGCTATGATAGACTATCAGCCTCAGAAGGTGGATTTCATCCGCAGCTATAATCCTGTGCCCGAACCCGCAGAAGGTTCGATAGAGGAGGCTGCCAGGATGATCAATGAAAGCGTGAAGCCCTTCATGCTGGTGGGCCAGGGTGTTGAACTGGCTGGTGCACGCGAGGAGCTGTTGTCTCTCTGTGAGAAGGCGCAGATTCCCTTTGGTACCACCTTCCTCGGTCTTTCTGCCGCTCCCACCGAACATCCCCTGAACATGGGTAAGTTGGGCATGCATGGCAATCTGGCTCCCAATGTGATGACCAATCAGTGCGACTTGCTCATTGCCGTGGGTATGCGTTTTGACGACCGTGTGACCGGTAACCTCAAGCACTACGCCAAGCAGGCTAAGATTATCCACTTCGAGATTGACCCCTCTGAGATCAACAAGAACGTAAAGGTGGACCTGGCTGTGCTGGGTAATTGCAAGCAGACGCTGGCTGCGGTGGCACAACATGTGGACAAGGCTACTCATAACTCTTGGATTGAAGGCTTCAAGCCTTATGACGAGAAAGAATATAATAAGGTAATCAATCCTGCATTGAATCCTACCGAGGGACCCTTGCTCATGGGTGAGGTGGTTCGCAAGGTGAGCGAGGCTTCGAACAACGAGGCTATCCTGGTGACCGATGTGGGTCAGAACCAGATGTTCGGTTGCCGTTACTTCAAGTTTACCAAACCTCGTTCGGTAGTGACGAGTGGTGGTTGTGGTACGATGGGATTCGGCATTCCTGCTGCCATCGGTGCTACCTTCGGCGCACCCGACCGTACGGTGTGTATGTTCTGCGGTGATGGTGGTTTCCAGATGACCATTCAGGAATTGGGCACCATCATGGAACAGCAATGCCCCGTGAAGATGATTCTTCTGAACAACAACTATCTGGGCAATGTGCGTCAGTGGCAGTACATGTTCTTCAACAAGCGCTATTCATTCACTCCCATGGCTAATCCCGACTTCGAGAAGATAGCCGAGGGCTATGGCATTCCCTGCAGAACCGTTGTGGATCGTAAGGACCTTGACGATGCTGTGCGTGAGATGCTGGAGACGGATGGCCCCTTCCTTCTGCAGGCAGCTGTACTGGAAGAAGACAATGTCCTGCCCATGACTCCTCCGGGTGGCAATGTGGACGAGATGTTGCTTGAAGTGAAGTAAATGAAATCAAAATATGGTGCCGCAGAGTGTGGTGATTGTAACACCTGTGGCAAGTGTGACAATATGGCTAACGATATACAAGACAAACAGAAAAACTCTTCCCCTCAAGGAGGACAGGAGGGGGTCGATCAATTCGATGCGGCGGTTCGTGCTGCAGCTTCCATTGATCGTGATTCCTACGAGAAGAACCTCTCTCGCCAGCGTAAGGCCACTTTGGCCAACGACAGCAAGAGTGATGGCCAGCATGAGACGTTTACCCGCAATGCTGTGGCTCGTCGCTCTACCGCAGGTCAGGAGGGCTCACTCCTCAATCACGATGGACTGACTCTCTACACCCTGATTATCTACTCGGAGAACTATGCTGGTGTGCTCAACCAGATTACGGCAGTGTTTACCCGTCGTCAGGTTAATATTGAGTCGCTCAACGTTTGCTCGTCATCTACTCCCGGTGTGCATAAGTACACCATTACCTGCTATTGCAAGCAGGAGATGGCAGAGATGCTTTGCAAGCAGATTGAGAAGAAGATTGACGTGCTGCAGGCTAACTGCTTCATCGATGATGAGATTTTCATCCTGGAGACCTCATTGCTGAAGCTCTCTACGCCCATGGTGCTTTCAAACCCAGAGATCTCTCGTATTGTTCGTCGCTATGACGCTCGTATCGTAGAGGTTAACCCTACCTACACCACGGTGGAGAAGACGGGTGTGACCAGTGACGTGTTGGAGCACTTCAACCAGCTCAACGATTTAGGCTGCGTGCTGCAGTTCGTACGTTCAGGACGTATTGCTATCACCAAGTCGTGCATTGAGCGTCTGGACCAGTATATTGCCAAGCGTGAGGAAGACAGGGATTCCTTGTCGTAAACCTCATCTTCGCAAGGCAGGCATTTAGAGAAGTAAAGACAAGGTAAAGAACTGACAGTATAGAGAGTTGACATGGGATTTGGAAAGATTGATACCTATCCGGTTTATGTGGAACCCTTCCACGTGGATTACACGGGTCGCATATTCATGGGTGTATTGGGCAATCATCTGTTGAATGCCGCTGGCAACCACTCTGCAAAGAGAGGGTGGGGGATTGGCGACCTCAACGGAACCAAGCATACGTGGGTGCTCAGCCGTTTGAGTATTGAGATGACTGAGATGCCTATGCAGTACGATCACATCAACATCTCGACCTGGGTGGAGAGCGTCATCAAACTCTTTACCAACCGTAACTTTGCCATCACACGACCCGACGGCACGGCATGCGGTTATGCCCGAAGCATCTGGGCTATGATCGACATGGAGACCCGTCGTCCCTGTGATCTGCTCTCGTTATATGAAGGTGACATCCTCAACTACATCGTCAGCGAGGAGGAGAATGTATGCCCTATTGAGGGACACGGACGTTTCCGCTTCCGCGATGCACTAATGGTACGCACCATCGATACTTATTACAGCGATGTGGACATCAACGGCCACATCAACTCCATCAAGTATATTGAGCACATCCTGAACCTTTTCCCTAAGGATGCGTTCAGGAATGGCATCCGACGTTTCGAGATAGCCTACAAGGCAGAGAGCTATATGGGCGACCGATTGAGTTTCTACCAGCAGGCTGTCAGCGAACAGGAGTTTGACATAGAAGTCCGGAAGAATGTTACGGAGGATAATGCTGGAGAAGTGGTGTGTCAGGCAAGGTTGAGATTTAACTGATGATTAAAACATTTTATACCAAGGTTTTTTAAGCATCATTTAACAGAGTTCTATGCAGAGGCATCTGCCCTCATATACATTGAAATATCAAAAATAATTATATAAACCTTTTTAAAAACAAAAAACAATGGCAAAAATGAATTTTGGCGGTGTTATCGAGGAAGTGATGACCCGCGAGGAGTTCCCTCTTGAGAAGGCTCGTGAGATTTTGAAGGACGAAACCATCGCTGTGATTGGTTATGGTGTTCAGGGTCCTGGTCAGGCTTGCAACTTGCGTGACAACGGTTTCAACGTAATCGTTGGTCAGCGTCAGGGTAAGACCTATGAGAAGGCCATCAACGATGGTTGGGTTCCCGGTGAGACTCTGTTCTCTATCGAGGAGGCTGCTGACAAGGCTTCTATCGTTATGTGCTTGCTCTCTGACGCAGCTGTAATGAGCGTATGGCCCACCTTGCAGAAGTACCTCACTCCTGGTAAGGCACTTTACTTCTCACATGGTTTCGCTATCACTTGGAGCGATCGCACCGGTTGCGTTCCCGCTAAGGACATCGACGTTATCATGGTGGCTCCTAAGGGTTCAGGTACCTCTCTCCGTACCATGTTCCTCGAGGGTCGTGGCTTGAACAGCTCTTATGCTGTTTACAACGATGCTACCGGCAAGGCTTTGGATCGTACCTTGGCTCTTGGTATTGGTATCGGTTCTGGTTACCTCTTCGAGACTACCTTCCAGCGCGAGGCTACTTCTGACCTCACCGGTGAGCGTGGTTCTTTGATGGGTGCTATCCAGGGTCTGTTGCTCGCTCAGTACGAGGTATTGCGTGAGAATGGTCATACTCCCTCTGAGGCTTTCAACGAGACCGTTGAGGAGTTGACTCAGTCTTTGATGCCTCTCTTCGCTCAGAAGGGTATGGACTGGATGTACGCTAACTGCTCTACCACTGCACAGCGTGGTGCTCTCGACTGGATGGGCCCCTTCCACGATGCTTGCAAGCCCGTTGTTGAGAAGCTCTATGCTTCTGTAAAGTGTGGTAACGAGGCTCAGATCTCTATCGACGCTAACTCTAAGCCCGACTATCGTGTTGGTTTGGAGAAGGAGCTCGCTGCTTTGCGTGAGAGCGAGATGTGGCGTACTGCTGAGACTGTTCGTCAGCTCCGTCCCGAGAACAACTAATATATGCCTTAGAACTCGGTTCTGAGTACATATATCTCATACTATGCTCTGGTATCTCTCTATAGAGGTGCCAGAGTTTTTTTTGTCAACGAGTCAACAAGTCAACGGGTAAAGAGTCAATAAGTCAACGAGTCAATAAGTTGGCAAGGCAATGTGGCAATGGGAACAAGTCAACAAGTCAACAAGTCAACAAGTCAACAAAACAACTAGAGACTACAATAGGTTTTAGCAGATTTGTTTCCTTGTGGCTTGATGTCCTCAATGTGTTTTTGTTAGCATTCTTTATGTGATGAACCTCTTTGTATGTTCGTCCGATACATTCCCGATACATTCCCGTTACATTCCCGATACATTCCCGATGCCTGAAAATGCCGATGTTTTGGGTAATATGAAGTGGATAAGCTACTGTCTATGTAAAGAAAAATGTATTTCCTGGCTTATTCATTAGGGGTATAGACGAAATTAATTGCATGTCAGCAAAGAAAAGAGGATGCACCAAAACCAATGTTTTGATACATCCTCGATATGTTGCTACAGTTTGGCTAAGTGCCAACCCTTGTATGCAAATGGGATAGCTTAATAGAACAAGTGACGCTTGTCGCTCTTCTTAGCACTCTTATAAATCTTGTAGAATACGCTATAGGGGCTGCGCATATCAGCCTGCAAGCCATTGCTTACAGCATACTGATGTGACTGAGCAGCACGCTGCATCTCTGTCTTCTCGTCGAACTTCTCTTCGGTCTTGTTCTTTGCCAATACCTGGAAGGCATATACACCAGCATTACCCTTGATGCCACTGACGAACTTGCCCTGAGCAGCTGCGCTGGCAGCACCACTGATGGCAGCCTCGCTTACAGCACCCATCTTCTGGATGTATGCGGAAGCAGCAAAGGTGATGTGCTGTACGGTGTCCTGAACTGCACCTGCAATCTTGGCTACGTCAGCCACGCTCTTGGCGCTGTTCATCTTCTCCTGAAGCTTTGCAGCCTTCTTGTCCTTGATTACCTCGTTGGTAAGGTACTGCTTGATTTGCTCGTCGTTGTAGTCGCGGTAGCCCTCAGAGTGAATACCGGTAAGAGCAGCTACTACAAGATGCTCACGGTTCTTACCGCAGTAGAAAATCTCGCTTACGTCGTTGGCCTTGGTACCTTCCTTGTACATCCAGCGGATAACCTCGCGTGAGTCTTCGATGCCGGGGAGAGCGTTGGTCATAGGCTCTACGTTGTCGCGGCTAAGAAGAGCATACTCGCCAGTCTGGTTCTTCTCCATAGCCTCAACGGTCTTGTTGGTAGCGATGAAGCTGCTGAGGTTGTTGTAGCAATCGTTGGCAGTTGCATTGCTGAAGTCGATGGTACGCTTGATAACGGCTACATCGTACTTGTCAACCATGTTGCGACGGTCGGTAATCTGAACTACCATGATGCCACCTTCACCCTCAATCTGCTCGATAGAACCTACTGAAGAGGTTGAAGAGAACTCGATCATCTTCTTGGTAGCGTCGTCAAGAGTGGTTGCACCCTCATACATGGCACTTGCAATCCACTGCTTGGTGGCAGGCTGATTGTATGCCTTGGCGATGGTGTCGAAGTTTGCGCCAGCGTGCAAAGCGTTGCAGATGCTGTCAGCGGTCTTCTTTGCAGCAGCAGCGTCAGCGTTGATAGCTGCAATCTGACGAACCTCTACAGAGTCAGGACGGCTCACCTTGTTCATCAGCTTGACAATGTTCATAGTGTTGTCAGCGATGTTATAGTAAGGCTCGGTCTGAGTACCTACAGCCATAGAGTCGATACGTGCGGCAATGTCGTAGGGAAGTGCCTTGGTGGTGATAACCATACCAGTGTAGGGAACCAGTGACTGTGAACGGCTTACGATAGCCTCGACAACAGCGTCTTCCTTCTTCAGGTCTTCTGCGTACTCTGCCATTTCCTTGTTCAGAGCCTCCTCGTCAGCCTTGCTTGCCTTGATGATTACATCAATGTACTTGATGTCACGAGTCTCGCCAGCCTGATAGAAAGCTTCCTTGTATTCCTCGTATTTTGCCTTCAGGTCGCTATCCTCAACCTTGATTTCGCTGTCCTGGATAGTGGTGTAGGGGAGGGCAGCCAGAACGATGTCGGTCTCGTTGGTACGACCCTCGAAGTTAGCCTTTGCGCTGATGGGGTTCGACATGGTGAGGCCGCTCAGCAACATCTGGTACTTCTGAGCCAGAGTGCTCTTCTTGATCTCCTTCTCGACGAAGCACCACAGTCTGTAGTAGCGGTCGATGTACTCACGCTGGTCGGGACCAATCTGAGGGTTGCTCATCATCTCCTCACGCTGCTTCAGGAACTGCTGAAGTGCGGGGAAGTCGAATGCGCCCTGCTGGGTGCGGAAGGGAGTCTGTGCCAACAAGGGGTGGTTGCCTGCCTTGATGATGTTCTGCAACTCAGCGTCGGTAACGGTGATGCCGAGCTTAGCGCACTCGCCCTCAATCATCTTCTGCTGCACGTAGCTACGGTAAACCTGCTCGCGAATCTGTGCTTGAATCTCGTTGGTTACCTGCTCGCCAGCGGGAAGCTGACCCATAGTCTGGAGCACTTCCTTGTACTCGTCAACCATGTCGTTGAGTTCTGCGTAGTCGAGTGACTCGCCATTGAAACTTGAAACCTCAGTGTCGGGACCACTCTTCTTCATGATCTCTACGGCACTTCCGGCAATGAAAGCCAGCATGCCCAAGCCAATTGCAGCCTGGGTGATTTTACTGCTTCTGATACTTTGTAATGTTGCCATTGTATTATGATTTTTATTATTTATTGCTTTTGTATAACAGGTTTTGTTTGTTATTTTATCGTCATTCTTATTCCCCCTCGGGGGTTAGGCGGACTACTTTCTTCGATGACTCGGGGGCAAGGCAATACATGGGTATTCCATGCGAATACTCCCTAATCAGCACGCAAAGATACAAAAAAAGATTCACACGCGTGCACGTAAAGGGTAAAAAAGCACCTTGGTGTAATAAAAAACAGTCAAAAAAAGGACAAATGTAACGAATGTTAGTTTACTTTCAGCCTAACCAGTACGATTTTCGTAGTGGTTTTTTGCATTATCTTGAATTCGAAATTGTCAAATTTGACTACTTCGTTGAGCTTGGGGAAACTTTGGTACTTGTGCAGGATGAGACCGCCCACCGTGAGGTATTGGTCGCTCTCAGGCAGGTTGAGGTCGAACTTCTCGTTCACCTGTTCTATTTCCATTCTGGCAGAAAGCATGTACTCGTTGTTGCCCAGGTCGGTGGCAATGTAGTGCGTGTTGTCATGCTCGTCTTCAATCTCACCGAAGATTTCCTCCACCAGATCCTCCAGGGTGACAATGCCGCTTGTGCCTCCAAACTCATCCACTACTACCGCTATCGAGCGCTTCTGTTGTATGAATGTTTTCAGCAGTTTCTGTGCCGGCATGGTTTCGGGCACATACGAAACCTCACGGATGTAGTCTGTCCATTTGTCTGTGGGGCTCAGGCGGAACATCTCTGAAGAATGTACATATCCTTTTATCTCGTCAATGTCTTCTCCATAGACGATGACCTTTGAGTGGCCCGATTCCACAAACTGGTTCTTGAGTGCCTCCAGAGTAGTGTCCATCCCTACGGCATCTATCTCGGTGCGTGGCACAATGCAGTCGCGTACTTTCACCGAACTGAATTCCAGGGCATTCTGAAACATCTTGACTTCGTTGTTCAGCTCCTCTTCATTCTTTACGTCGTCAATGTTGCTTTGTATCAGGTAGTCGAGGTCCACCTTCGTGAAGGTGGCGTCTCCGTCGTTCCTGTTTACTTTTATGCCGCAGATGCGCAGCAGCATCTTGCTCAATCCGCTGGTAAACTTGCTGATGGGGTAGAGGATGATGTAGATGATGAACATGGGGAGGGCAAATATCCTCAGCATGCGGTTAGGGTTGTGCTTGAAAAGCGTCTTGGGGAGAAACTCGCCAGTCACCAGCACGATGAGTGTAGAGACGACCGTGTTGAGTATCAGGTCCAATCCCTCGTTCAGATGCAAGTCGTTGATGAACCAGATGCCCAGTAGCTGAGCCATCAGGATGCCATAGATGACGAGGGCGATGTTATTGCCCACCAGGAGGGTGGAGATGAAGTTGTTGGGGTGTTTGTAGAATACTCCCATCATTTTGCTGCTGACGCTGTTGCTTGCCTTGTCCATCTCATAGCGCAGTTTGCTGGACGACACAAACGCTATCTCCATACCCGAGAAGAAAGCGGATAAGAGCAGCACAACAAGGGTGTATATGATGAGTGAGGTGGTATCTAATGTCATTATTATTTCTTTGGTGCCGTTTTGGCGGGTAGCTGTACTTTGTTGGGGTTGGGATTCGTCACGGGTTTGTTTCTCAACGCCTCCATAGCCTCCTCCTCGGTCTGTGGCTCGGGTTCGGGTACGGGTGTCTCGTTCTCCGTGTCGCTGGCTGGGAAGGCACCTACTGAGTTGGTGACGTAGTAGTCTGTCATCTGCTCGTTTGAACGGAAGTCGGTGCCATGCAACTCACGGTCGGGCATAAAGATGTCCATGGGTTTGTTGTTCCACATCTTGTGCTCATTCATATCCCAGAACAGTTCCTCGGTGCGGAACAGTGTACCTTGTAAGTTCTTGATTATGACGCGACCACGCAACTCCCAGGTTCGTTGCATGTGCAGAAAGGCCGTGTCGGCTTGCACGAAAAGGTCGGTGTGCATGTTCTCGTCAAAGCGCTCCATGAAGAACCCGTGCAGAAACTTCCACGTGGCAGGGTTGGTGCTGTTGTGAATCTGCCAGTCCTCAGCCACCAGTTTGTATCTTATCACGCCAGAGTCTGAGATGAGCGTGCTCACTCCGTTGGCAGTCATGAATGCCAATGAATCGCTTTCGTCGATAGCATCAGCCATGTGCTCCTGCTCTGCCCCGCACGAACTGATGAGTGCGGTAAGAACGGTGATGAATATGACAAGAAACTTCCTCACTATCTAATCATCCACTTCTTGAACCAACCTTCGTTGAAGGTGATGCCAATGTTGAGCATGAAATAGTTTTCCTTTATCATGCTAGCCACGGATGGCTTGCGCATCATCCATTCTGCCGATACGTTGATGACCGATTCGTCACCCATCTTTCTTGTCTTCAGGGGTAAGCCTACACCTACGGTAGCCCCGTATTGTGTGGGTCCATCCTGTCCGTTGATTCTTAGATAGGAAGACGTGTAGTTGAATCCCATTCTGTAACGTACCGTGCCCAGGTATTTTCTTCCGGTGGCATTGGGAACGTACTCTGCACCTATGGCATAGCGCGTGCGGTCGTTGTAGGCACCTTTCTTCGCTGTGTAGGTGATGTCGCCGGTTGCGGTATTGCCAGGGGTTGGCATGTTGCATTCACTCCATTTCTCGTATTTCATGTCGGCTGCTACGGTCAGCTGGTTTTTATGCTGCCATGACAGACCTGCTCCGATGGTTTGAGGGATGTCGAATGCGTTGTCCACGCTCACCTCGGTCGAGTCGCCTATGCTTGTGTAGCGAAGACGTGTGGCTGTGCCATTGAGTGCATGTCCCAGGCCATAGGTGGCTCCGAGTGTAATGTGGTCGGCAGGACTTATGCGTATGGGCACCTGGAGGCCGAAGTCCAGTTTGTAGGACGTGATGTCGGCATAATATTGCTGCGTCTGGCTGCTGTAGTTCGAGCTTACGGTGGTTCCCTCATAGAAGGTCTGCGCCATGGTGTGGTTGTAGTCACCCCACACGTAGCTTGCGTTCACACCGGCAGACAGCCACTTGAAGGGTCTCCATCCTGCTCCGATGTAGAGTTGGTGCAAGCCACCGTTGCCGGTATAGGTGGTCATGGTGGTGACAGGTTGTGCCGATGTGTTGTTGTTGCCCACTCTGCCTTCAGAGCGGAACGTATAGCCAATGTTGGTGAAAGGCACGAAACCGAACGACATACCGAGGTTCTTTGCCACGCGGAATCCTGCGTTGACATTGCTCAGGGTGGCATTGCGGGTGTTGACGCTTGTGCCGTTGGCGCTGAGGTGGCCATAATGTAGGGTCATGCCCACGTCGAAGAGGAAGGTCAATGAGTCGATGGCCGAATAGGATGCGGGGTTTTGCATATTGACGCGGTTTCCGCTGCGCAATCCCATCGCAACACCACCCATGCCTCGGTTGAAGGTCTGCGACTGTTCGGACATGGTTCCCAGGCCAAAGCGCGAATAGGACGAGTTGTTGCCATTCTGTGCCCATGCGTTGGCCGAAGCCCATGCCATGGCTGTGCTGGCGAGTATTACTTTTATTTTGTTCACTTAGCTATATGTTTTTCGAAAAACTGTTTTTATATCTTGATTCCGCAATGCTCAGTACTTTTGTTTTAAGCTTCTTAGCCACAAATAGTTATTGGCAGGATATGCGGTAAAGCCGTATGGCCTTTGATCTTGTTGTGTCAGGTTTCTGGCCTGTCTTTTTATTGCATTAGAAATGCAAGCAAAATCATAATGGAGGGCAAAAGTACAAATAAAATCCGAGAAACTCACATCTTTTGGCGGAATTTTTTCAATCATGGAGCAATTTGGCTTCATTGCATTCATCTGTTTTCGGCTTCGTGCTTGGGTTTTCACTTTACTTTCACTTTACTTTCACTCACAGTTCGCTCACAGTTCTCCACAGTTTTGTGAGCGCACCCTGAGCGCACCCGGAGTGAAGCGTGAAGGAAACTCGATTTTCTTGCTGAAGACTACCCTCATCATCCTATCAGTTTGCGTGCTCGATATCGTTATTTTCTACACGCTTCACCCGAGGTTCTCCCGAGGTTCCTACACAAATCCGTGGAGAATCGTGGAGGATTGTCGGGTGAAAGTAGTGCGAAGCCCGAAGCGAATGGCCCTTAACTCCCTGTCAGTATGTAGTTCAGCCCCTTTGTCACCAGGTGGGAGTCTTTGTGGATGTAGTCCTTGCCTTCTGTCGGGAAGTCTTGCGTGTCCCCTCCGGTGAGAAAGACGTGAAGCGCAGGAAAGCGCGTTTTCCAGAAGCTGATGTAACCTTCGATCTCGTATTGCAGTCCCAGGACGGCCCCGCTTCGCATGCATGTCTCCGTGCTGTGTCCCAGCAAGGGAACCTCACCTTGGCTCTCCACCTTGGGCAGCAGGGCGGTATGCTCGTGCATGGCGGCAAGGCGCATCTGCAAGCCGGGTGCAATGTTGCCACCCGCATAGTAGCCCTCCTCGTCAATCACCTCATAGGTGACACATGTGCCGGCGTCTATGATGAGCAGGGGGGTGTGAGGCATCATGCACATAGCCCCCACGATGGCTGCTATACGGTCGGCGCCCATGGAAGCCGGCATGTCTATGCAGGAGGACGTTCCGTAGGGCCTCCATTGCAAATCGACAGGCAGGGGAGTCGTGTGGCTGAGGCGAAGGATGGGGTAGGCGAGGGTCTTCAGTTTGGCCTCTGCCTCGCTTCCAATCTGTCCTACCGAACTCAGTATCGCTTTCGTGATGGCATACTGACTCGTCACTTCGTCGAGGGCGCAGAGCGTCTGACTCTCCCCGTAGATTTGATCCACGATGTGATGACCGTCAAACATCACCAGTTTGGCCCTTGTGTTGCCTATGTCGATAATCAGGTTCAAACTCTTTCTTGTTGTCTTCACGTTTTATATAACAACTTTTGTTTGTCATTTTTTCATCCTTCTTATTTCCCCTCAGGGTTGGGGTCCTAAGTCGGTTCATGAAAATTTGTGCTGCAAAGTTAGTAAATTTGAACTAACGTAGCAAAAACGTTACAAATGTTTTTGTTTTTTTACATTTTTTTATACTCTTGACAAGACAAAAGCGCCAAATGCACTTTCTTTTTGTTGAAATATTGACATGTAACTTGCATTTTCGCTTGCTTATTTGTATCTTTGCATCCAAAAAAGCGACATAAAGGATGTTTAAGGCAGGTAAAACGGCTATCAAACTGCTCATTTTGGCCCTTTCTTTCGTATTGGGACAAGTGACTTTGCGCGCGCAACGTGTGAACGACAGTATCACCGTTGCGCTGTTGACGTGTTCGCCCGGTGATCTTGTGTACGAGCTGTATGGCCATACGGCTATTCGTGTCACCAACCACACAAGAGGGACGGATGCGGTGTTCAACTATGGCGTGTTTGAGTTTTCCAAGCCTCACTTTGTATGGCGTTTCGTGTTGGGCAAGACCGACTATCTGGTACAGCCCCTCCCTTTCACGCTTTTTGAGGATGAATATGTGCAGCGAGGATCAAGCATTGTGAGTCAGACCATCAACCTGACCCGTAGCGAGGCCAATGAGGTGGAACGAAAGCTGATAGAGAATGCCATGCCCGAGAATCGCGTGTATCGCTACAATTTCCTCACCTGCAACTGTACCACCCGTGTTCGCGACATGGTAGAATCGTGCATCGAGGGCGACGTGGTCTATAAGGAACAACCCAAGAAGACCTATCGCGAGATGCTGCATGAGTACACGACGGAGGCAGCCTGGTCGGAGTTGGGCAACGACCTGTTGCTGGGTGCTAATACCGACACCTTGCTGTCGGACCGTGCCGCACAGTTTCTGCCTTTCTCCCTGCAGACCTATTTCGATGAAGCCGTAGTGCTTGATAGTGCTAACAACTCTCGTCCGTTGGTAGTAGGCAAGCCCGTCGTGCTGCTTGAGAAGCGCGATGTGCCCAGACCTAAGGGATTCCCCCTCTCTCCGCTCGCCTGTGGCATCATCTTTGCGGTAGTCCTGGTGCTGCTTGCAGGGCTGGAGTATTGGTTGAAGAAGACGCTGTGGGTGATTGACCTCCTGCTGATGCCCGGTGTCGGTGTAGCAGGTTTACTGGTGACCTTCATGGCCATCTTCTCCGAGCATCCCACGGTGGGCAGCAACTGGCAGGTGTGGATATTCAATCCTATTCCCCTCATCTGCATGCCTTGGGTGGTGTGGAGCGCCTTCAAGCATCGCCGTTGTGTCTATCATTATGCCAATGTGGCAGTTTTGATATTGTTTATTGTGGCCATTCCATGGATTCCGCAGCATTTTAGTGTCATAACGTTACCTTTGGCATTAGGTTTGCTTACACGTCCATTGAGTTATATTATCAATTATGCCAAGTTTGCTCCTGCCACTTCGTCAAGGTCTGGCTACAAGACGAATACAAGGAAGTTCAAACGGGTGAAACCAAGTTCACGACGACAAAAATGACGAATTCGAACAGACATCGCTTACTGACCACGCTGATGGTCATCCTGTCTGCCATTCCGGCAGAAGCGCAAGTGGCTCCCGAAGTCCCTCGCCTGGTCGTGAATATTGTGATCGACCAGTTGCGAACCGACTATATGGAGGCATTCTCGCCTCTGTATTGCGAGGATGGCTTTAAGCGCCTGCTGAAGCAAGGCCGCGTGTATCGTCAGGCAGAGTATCCTTTCTCTTCGCCCGACCGTGCCTCGGCCGTGGCATCCTTGATGAGCGGCTGTTCTCCCTACGAGCATGGCATCGTGGGTGAACGATGGCTTGACAGAGCCTCCTTGCAACCCGTGTTCTGTGTTGAGGACAAGGCATTCAAGGGACTGCTCACCATTGAGCAGAGCAGCGCGTCAAACCTGGCGGTGAGTACCATCACCGACGAACTGAAGGTGGCTACCGAGGGCAAGGCTTTGGTTTACAGCATCTCGCCCTATCGTGATGCATCGGTTCTGGCGGCTGGCCATGCTGCCGATGGTGCTTTCTGGATTAACGACCTCACAGGCCAGTGGTGTGGCACCGACTATTACGGCCAGTTCCCCACATGGGCTTTGACATACAACACCAAGGACGGACTGAAGGACCGCATCTCGTCGCTTAAATGGGAACCGGTCAACTCACTTGTCGGTGGTTTCAACTATTTTGTGGCAGGTGGCGTTCGTTCTCCGTTCAAGCACTCCTTCTCGGGCGAGAGAAAGGTGCGCGAACTCAAGGAGAGTGCCATGGTGAATGAGGAGGTGGTGCGTTTCGCAGAGTTCTGCATGAAGAGCACCTCGTTGGGCATGGATGGCGTGACCGACTTCCTTACCGTCAACTTCTATGCGGGCAACTATATGCGCAAGGGCGTGGATGAGTGTCCTATGGAAATGCAGGACACGTATGTGCGCCTTGACAGTAAGTTGGCCGACTGGATGTCGTTTGTGGAGCAGAAGGTGGGCAAGAACCGTGTGCTATTTGTGCTGACAAGCACAGGCTATGCCGACGAGCAAAGCACCAACCTTGAACCCTATCGCATTCCTACAGGCACTTTCAATATTACGCGTGCGCAATTATTATTGAATATGTATCTGATTGCCGTCTATGGGCAGGGACAGTATGTCGAGACTGCCTTGGGCAATCAACTCTATCTTAACCTCAAGCTGCTTGAGAATCGCGCTTTGAATCAGGCTGAAGTGCTGGAGCGTTGTCAGGACTTCCTGATGCAGTTGTCGGGTGTGCGTGACGTCTTCACCACTCAGCGATTGCTTATGGGAGCCGGAACTCCCAATGTCAGCCGTTTGCGCAATGCCCACAATCCTCGTGTGTCGGGCGACATTCTTATCCAGGTGGCTCCAGGTTGGCATCTGATTAACGAGAACACCCATGAGGACCGCATCTCACGCGAGTCGTATATGGGCTTCCCCTTGATCTTCCTGGGAACCAATGTCGAGAAGGGCATGATAGAGACCCCTGTAACGGTGGATCGCATCGCCCCCACCTTGGCGCGTTCCCTTAGAATACGTGCCCCGAATGGCTGTTCGGCTGGTCCGCTGGACTAAGTCATCCACCATCGTTTTCATCTTTTGGGGACTTCTGCATTGTCCATTGTGAATTATGCATTATGCGTTGTGAATTATGCAAAAGGTCCTGTTTCTTAAATTCGAAAAAATAAAAATTTATATGAGCTTTACAAATTTTTTGAGTAAGATTTTCGGCAATAAGGCCAGTCGCGACTTGAAAGCTATTCAGCCCCTCGTGGCTCAGGTCACCGAGATCTACCCCCAGATTCAGGCACTCAGCCACGATGAGTTGCGTGCCAAGACAGAAGAAATCAAAAATCAGGTACAACACTCTGCCGACGACCTCCGTCAGCAAATTGCAGAACTTAAGGCTAAGATTGAGCAGACCGAGATTCAGGATCGTGCTCCCATCTTTGCGCAGATTGATAAGTTGGAGAAGGATGTGCTGGAGCGTCTTGAGGTAGAGCTGGAGGTGGTTCGCCCCATTGCCTTTGCCATCGTGAAGAGCACGGCTGAGCGCTTTACCAACAACAGCGATATCGAGGTTACTGCTACAGATCTCGACCGCGAGTTTGCAGCTCGTTTCGACTTCGTGGACATCGAGGGCGACAAGGCCATCTACCACAACCATTGGGTTGCTGGTGGTAACGATACCCTCTGGAACATGGTTCACTATGACGTGCAGCTCTTCGGTGGTACCGTACTGCATCAGGGTAAGGTGGCCGAGATGGCTACGGGTGAAGGCAAGACCCTCGTGGGTACCTGTCCCGTATTCCTGAACGCCCTGACTGGAAACGGTGTGCATGTCGTTACCGTCAATGACTATCTGGCTAAGCGTGACTCAGAATGGATGGGTCCTCTTTATATGTTCCACGGCTTGCGTGTGGATTGTATCGACAAGCACCAGCCCAACAGCGATGCCCGTCGCAAGGCTTATATGGCCGACATCACGTTTGGTACCAATAACGAGTTTGGTTTCGACTACCTGCGCGACAATATGGCTACAGACCCCAAGGATCTTGTACAGCGCGCCCATAACTTCGCCATTGTCGATGAGGTTGACTCCGTGCTGATTGACGATGCACGTACTCCTCTTATCATCAGCGGTCCTATCCCCCGTGGTGAGGATCAGCAGTTCGAGCAGTGGCAGCCCCTCGTAGAGCGCTTGTTCGGCGTACAGCGTCAGTTGGCCACCCAGTTCCTGGCTGAGGCAAAGAACCTCATCAAGCAGGGTACAGACGAGGGTAAGAAGGACGTTTCCGCCCAGGGTTTCCTTCAGCTCTATCGTAGTCACAAGGCTTGGCCTAAGAACAAGGCACTCATCAAGTACCTCTCTGAGCCTGGTATCAAGGCTGGTATGCTGGCTACTGAGGCCATCTACATGGAGAACAACAACAAGCGTATGCCCGAGTGTGTGGAGCCTCTCTATTTCGTGGTTGAGGAGAAGCAGAACAGCGTTGACTTCACCGACAAGGGTAATGATTGGATGGCAAGTCAGGTGAGCGATCCCCAGCTCTTCGTCTTGCCCGATATCACCTCTTTGATTTCTGCCATTGAGGGTGACAGCAGCCTGACTACCGAGGAGCGAGTAGCCAAGAAGGATGCACTCTATGCCGACTATGCTGTCAAGAGCGAGCGTGTGCACACCATACAGCAGTTGCTGAAGGCTTATGCCATGTTCAACCTCAACGATGAGTACGTCATCCAGGATGGCGAGATTAAGATTGTCGATGAGCAGACAGGTCGTATCATGGAAGGTCGCCGTTGGAGCGATGGATTGCATCAGGCTGTCGAGGCGAAGGAGCATGTACGTGTACAGGCTGCCACCCAGACCTTCGCTACCATTACCTTGCAGAACTATTTCCGTATGTACCACAAGCTCTCAGGTATGACCGGTACCGCTATCACAGAGGCTGGTGAGTTCTGGGACATCTATAAGCTGGATGTGGTTGAGATTCCTACCAACCGTCCCATCCTGCGTAATGATATGAACGACCGTGTGTACAAGACTCAGCGTGAGAAGTACAAGGCTGTCATCATGGAGGTGGAGAAGCTCCGCTCTGAGGGTCGTGCCGTATTGGTGGGTACTACCAGCGTGGAGATTAGTGAGATGCTCTCCAAGATGCTTTCTATGCGTAAGATCCCTCATCAGGTATTGAACGCTAAGTTGCACCAGAAGGAGGCTGAGATTGTAGCCCTTGCAGGTCAGAGTACCGATGGACTGGGTGCTGTGACCATTGCCACCAACATGGCAGGTCGTGGTACCGATATCAAGCTCTCTCCCGAGGTGAAGGCTGCTGGTGGTCTGGCCATCATCGGTACCGAGCGTCATGAGAGTCGTCGTGTGGACCGTCAGTTGCGCGGACGTTCTGGTCGTCAGGGTGACCCCGGTAGTTCTGTATTCTTCGTTTCTCTTGAGGATAAGCTGATGCGTCTGTTTGCCAGTGAGCGTATTGCCAAGGTGATGGACCGCCTCGGTTTCAAGGAGGGTGAGATGATTGAGCACTCTATGATCAGCAAGAGCATCGAGCGTGCCCAGAAGAAGGTGGAGGAGAACCACTTCGGTGTGCGTAAGCGTCTGCTGGAGTACGATGACGTAATGAACAAGCAGCGTACCGTGATCTATGAGAAGCGTCGTCATGCCTTGATGGGTGAGCGTATCGGTATGGATATCTCAAACATGATATGGGACCGTGTGTGCCACATCGTTGAGAACTATACCTATGAGGGTATGAAGGAGAAGTTCATCGAGATCCTGGCAATGGAGATTCCCTACACCGAACAGGAGCTGATGGATGCCGGTAACCGTCTCGACGACTTGTGCGAGAAGGCTTATCAGGCTGCCATGGCTCGTTTCAAGCAGAAGACCGACCTGTTGGCTTCTGTTACCTATCCAGTCATCAAGCAGATTACAGAGAGCCCCCAGGGTTCTATGTACGAGAATATTCTTGTGCCCATCACCGATGGCCGTCGTGTGTACCAGATTACCGTCAACCTGCGTGAGGCATATGAGACGGAGTCGCAGGCTCTCGTGAAGCAGTTTGAGAAGTCCATCCTCTTGCATACCATCGACGAGGCTTGGAAGGAGAACCTCCGTCTGCTCGATGAGCTGAAGCATTCAGTAAACAACGCAAGCTACGAGCAGAAGGATCCTCTGTTGATCTTCAAGCTTGAGAGTGTGAAGTTGTTCGATGCTATGGTGGATACCATCAACAACAAGACCATCAGCGTGCTGATGCGTGGGCAGTTGCCTCCTCAGGTTACCCAGGCTCAACAGGAGCAGCAGAATGCAGGACAAGCTCCCCAGGAGAACCCTCAGCAGGCACCTCAGCAGGCTCCTCAGCAAGCTCCCCAGCAGGCTCCCAGGCAAACAGCCCAGCAGGCAGCTCAGCAGGTTCGTGAGGCTCCCCAGTATAATCGTCCCCAGTACGGACGTCCTCAATATACTGAGTCGCGCAATGACCTGACCGATCCTGCTCAGCGTGCAGCAGCTGCCCAGGACACTCGCAGCGAGGAGGCTCGCCGTCAGCAGCCTGTACAGGCAGAAAAGTTGCCTGGTCGCAACGACCTCTGTCCCTGTGGCTCTGGTAAGAAGTTCAAGGCTTGCCACGGACGTAATTTGTAATGTAAAGGTTATAGGCTAAAGGTTATAGGTTATGGTATTGTACGTTTGCTGTATGATTGCTAATCAACCTATAACCTAACCGATAACCATTAACCAATATCCGATAACCATTAACCTTTCATAACATTGGAACCAACTCAGCAAACCATTCAAGAGATTGATCGTGCCATTCGCAAGATCGTTGCAAAGTTTCCTGCCTCACAGGAATCAGTACTTACCGACATCCATTTGGAAATTCGTCAGGAGTCGGGCGATTTACTCGCCTATGACGATGATGACAAGGAACTGAATCGCTGTGTGGTGGAACAATGGATAAATAGTAAGGAGGAGGATTTCTATGATCAGGTTACCCCCATCCTATACGGTCGTCTGGATGCGCTTCGTGCAGAAATCGACAAGATGTCGATACTGCATCCCTTCTCGTTTGTGTTGGTGGATGGCGATCATGAGACGCTTTCGGATATTTATCTCGTGGATGATGAACAGCAAATCCTCACCGGCTCTCTTATGCCCGATCTTGAAAAGGATTTGAACAACTTTATGAAGGCGCTCTTCGACGAGTAGTTTCCTTTTCCTGTGTGTGTGAGATATGACAGACAGTTGGGTTGTTTGCTTTGCCATGACTGTCATACTATACATAGAAAAGTCCATGCGGTCACCTTTTTCAAGATGGTCGAATGGACTTTTCTTCATCTATACCTTACTGGTTTCGCCTATCTGTATGCTGTAGTCTTGCCCTTGCTATTAGATTCTTTAATGTTTACATTTGCTATGCTTATGATGCAAAACCTTTTCAATAGTGCTTATAAAGGCACTTGTACCTTACTATTTGGCTTTTTTTACTACTAATATGCGTTTTTTTGTTGTTCTTGTCTAAATACGAGGTATTTTGTATTAGTTTTTTTTTACTTTTTTTGTCTGTTTCGTAAAAAAGTGCTAATTTTGTCAGCTGTTTGTATAAAAATATTAAAAAATTAAATGTTTTGAAGTTGTTTTGTGAAAAAATGACGTAGAGACATTATTTTGTAAGCTATCTTGTGAATGACTAACTTATTTGTTTGCGTTTGGGCAGACATATAGATTTGTTCTTTACAAATATGCTATTTATACATGAGCTCTTTTAATATTTAGTTACAGAATAGAATTTAAATCGAGAAAAAACATACATTATTTATTATTAATTAAAACTAAAAAACATGGGTAAAAAATTATGGTTGTTCCTTGCTTGCATGTTAATGACAGCAAGCATGGCCTTCGCCCAGAAGCGCGTTGCCGGTAAGGTTGTTGACGCAGAGACAGGCGAGCCCTTGATTGGAGTATCCGTTCGCGTGCCTGAAACGCAAGTTGGTTCCTTAACCGATGCTGACGGTAGATTCTCCATTAATCTTCCCGCAGGTAAGAAGAATCTGTATTTCAGCTTTATGGGTATGAAGCCTGCAGAACTGAGTGCACGTGATGGTATGGTAGTCCGTATGGAAACCAACACCAAGGCAATGGATGAAGTGATGGTTGTGGCTTATGGTACTCAGACCAAGTCTTCTTTTACCGGTTCTGCTTCTATCGTGGGTGCTAATGAAATCGGCAAGATTCAGGCTACGAATGCAGTAGATGCATTGAAGGGTAAGGCTGCCGGTGTGCAGATTTTCAGTGCTTCTGGTCAGCCCGACGATGTGGCTTCTATCCGTATCCGTGGTTTCAACTCATTGGTGGCTGGTCAAGAGCCTTTGATCGTGTTGGATGGTTCTCCTTATGATGGTTCTTTGAATAGCATTTCTCCTTCTGATATCGAGTCAATGACTGTATTGAAGGATGCTGCCTCTACTGCATTGTATGGTGCACGTGGTGGTAATGGTGTCGTTCTTATTACCACTAAGTCTGGTCGCTCGCATAACGATGCAGAGATTAGCGTTGACATGAAGTGGGGTGCTAACATGAAGGGTTCACGCCGCTATGATATCATTGACAGTCCTGCTGGTTACTATGAACTCTATTATCAGGGTTTGAACAGTTATGCTTCTAACCAGTTGAGCAAGGATGCTACCTCAGCATGGCAGTGGGCCAACAATAACCTGATTGACCGTACTGGTGGTTTTGGTTTGGGATATAATGTGTATAATGTGCCCGCAGGACAAGCTATGATTGGTACCAACGGCAAGTTGAACCCAAGCTCAACTCTTGGTAACGTGGTTACTGGTCGTGATGGTCAGTCATACTATCTTATTCCTGATAACTGGAACGATGAGACCTATCACAATGGCCTTCGTCAGGAGTATGGTGTAAGTGCTTCTGGTTCAAGCGACAGAGGTAACTACTATGCAAGTGTGAATTACTTGAACAACGAGGGTATCACCACCAATTCACAATATGAGCGCATTACCACCCGTTTGAAGGCTGACTATAAGTTGAAGCCTTGGTTGAAGTTGGGTGCTAATGTGTCATATTCACATGCAAACAATCAGTATGTTGACAGAAGCTCTAATGGTGAGGGTTCTTCATCATCAGGCAATATGTTCGCATTGCAGTACCTTGCTCCCATTTATCCTGTGTATATGCGTGATGCCTATGGCAACATCCTCACTCATCAGGAGTCTGGCATTTTGGCTTATGACTATGGTGATGCTACTTCTGGTCTTGGTATCGCTCGTCCTTATATGGGACAGAGTAACCCCTTGAGTGATGTTTTGGTTGATACTCGTAGAAGTGCTGACAACAAGTTCAATGGTACCGGTACTGTTACCTTGCTTCTTCCCTATGGCTTTACTGTAAATAGCATTAACAGTGTATATTTGAGTGAGGTTCGTTATAATGATGCTACCAATCCCTACTTTGGCCAGTACAAGAGCCAGAATGGTAGTGTAAGCATTGAGCAGGATCGTATCCTTAACCAGAACTATCAGCAGCGTTTGAACTGGCACCAGCAGTATGGCAAGCATGACATCGAGGCTATGTTTGGTCATGAGTATTATCGCACCAATAGTGTTGATGTTTGGGGTCAGCGTCACAATATGTTCTCTCAGGCCAATGTTGAGTTGGGTGGTGCTGTAGTGGTTGACAATACTGGTTCTTCAGAGTCCATCTACAATACTGAGTCATGGTTGGCTCGTGTAATGTACAGCTACGACGACCGCTATTATGTGCATGCTTCTGGTATGCGTCAGGCTTCTTCTGCATTCCATCCTGAGCATCGCTGGGGTTCATTCTATAGTGCCAGTGCTGGTTGGATGATCAGTAAGGAGGACTGGTTCCAGTCTGACTTTGTGGATATGTTGAAGCTCAAGGCATCTTTCGGTCAGAATGGTAATGACTTCGGTTTGGGTGGCTACTACTACACCAATCGTTATTCAATTACCAACTCAAACAATTCTGTATCTTTGATTCCTTCTACCCTTGGTAAGAACGAAAAGTTCACATGGGAGACCAATACCAAGTTTAACATTGGTGTTGATTTTGCTATGTTCAAGAATCGTTTGAGTGGTAGTATCGAGTACTACAACAATCACACCAGTGGTTTGGTAAGTAGCATTCCTTATGCACCTTCTTTCGGTTACACCAGTTTCTATGACAATGTCGGCAATATGCGTAACCACGGTATTGAGATCGACCTTCACGGTGTTGTCATCAAGAACAAGGACCTTGAGTGGAATGTGTTTGCCAACATCACCTCGAATGCTAACAAGATTGTAGAGTTGGCAGAGGAGCGTAAGACTCAGTGCAAGGATGGTCACATGGGTTACAGTAGCGGTAGCTACTTCTACTCAGAAGGCCTTTCACGCTATAGCTACTTCACCAAGAAGTATGCAGGTGTTTATTCTGAGGATACCTATAAGACAACCTATAAGCCTGGTACTCCTGAGAGCGATATGAAATACGATCCCTCTATGAATGGTATGGCTTTGTATTATAAGGATCAATTTGGTTATGTTCCTGAATACGATGCAGATGGCAATCCTAAGACTGATTCAGATGGCAACATCATCTATACCGATGAGATTGCAAAGAATGCTGATGGTACCGACGTAGTTGTAGGCCAATATACTACTACCAAGGGTGGTGAGGGTACTGATTACATTGTGGGTGATATGTTGCCAGATGTATATGGTGGTTTCGGTACTTCGGTTTCATACAAAGGCTTTGACTTGAGCGTTGACTTCCAGTATCAGATTGGTGGTAAGGTATATGACTCAGGCTATGCTGGCTTGATGAGCCTGGATGCCGGTTATGCATTCCACAAGGACTTGCTTAATGCATGGAGTGAAACCAATCAGGGAAGCAACATTCCTCGTCTGAACGTAGGTGATAGCTATTCTGCTTACGGCAGTGACCGTTTCATTACCAACGCCAGCTATCTTAGTTTATCTAATATTACCCTTGGTTATACTATGCCCAAGAAGATCCTTAGCAACATTGGTATAAATAGTGTTCGTTTCTATGTTGTAGGCGACAATCTGTTTGTATGGTCTGCTCGCAAGGGTCTTGATCCACGTCAGAGCGTAACGGGTGGTAGCAGTACTCTTTATTATGCACCTATCCGTGCAATTAGTGCTGGTGTTCAGGTTAAGTTCTAATGGAGAGGTACAAACTCGAATAGATAATAAAAGATGATATAAATTATGAAAAAAATAAATAAATTATTTCTCTTTGCCAGTATGGCTGCAGGTGTTGCAACCTTGACAGGTTGTGTTGAGGAGACCTTCCCCTTGTCAAGCACTGCAACTGAGGAGCAGGTTCAGACCTCACCTGCTGCTACTGAGGCTTTAGTGATGGGTATGCCTGCAAAGTCAATTAGTCTTTGGAGTGAAGACTGGCACAGTTTCTTTGGTTATCCTGCTCACATGATTATCCGTGACTACCTCACGGGTGACTATTGCCAGAATGGTGATGGCATTGGCTATGGATGGCATTTCTATTACTGGTCACAGAACAAGAGTATGGATGAAAACAAGTTGAAGACCCAGTTCACTTGGAACTTCCATTATGGCTTCTTGCTGTCAATTAACCAGGTTGTAGGTGCTGTTGACCCTAATAATGCTACAGATGCTCAGTTGGGCTATCGTGCAGCTGCCTTGGGTTACCGTGCTTTGGTTTACATTGATATGGCACGTATGTATGAGTTCCTTCCCAATGAGAAGTTCAAGACCAATGCAGAAGGTGCTGATATAGAAGGCTTGACTGTGCCCTGGGTGTCAGACAAGACCACTCCTGCTGAGGCAGCCAACAACCCTCGTATTCCTCGTCAGGAAATGTTCAACCATATCTTGGCTGACTTGGATGAGGCAGAGCAGAATATTGACAAGTTGCCCTCTACACAGGGAGGTACTTTGCCCGACAAGTCTTGTATCCTCGGTTTGAAGGCACGCCTCTATATGTGGGTAGAGGACTATGCTAATGCTGAAAAGTACGCTCGTCTGGCTATTTCTGCTGCTTCAGTTAAACCTTATACCGAGGCTCGTGCTTTGAGTGTGACTAATGGATACAATACTGCTTCAGACTTCATGTGGGCAGGTCAGCAGACTCCTGAGAGTCGTTCTGTAACCAGTGGTATCATTAACTTCATCTCATGGGTTAGCAATCAGACCACTTTTGGTTATGCAGGTCCTGGTGCTGATATGTATGTCTGCATTGATAAGAAGATGTATGAGCGTATCTCTGATACTGACTGGCGTAAGAAGCAGTGGTTGGCTCCTGCCGGTAGTGCACTCCGCGAAACGGCTACTACCCCTGTCATTAGTGGCGATGATCTTCTGAATTACCTTCCTGATTACGCATCGCTCAAATTCCGTCCAGGCGAGGGCAATGCTGAGGACTATAAGACAGGTGCTGCGACAGCTGTGCCTTACATGCGTGTAGAGGAAATGTACTTTATTGAGGCCGAAGCTGCTGCCCACCAGGATATGGATCGTGGTAAGAACTTGATCAATAAGTTCATGAAGGAAAACCGTGACCCCAACTATAACTGCAAGGCTACTACTGCCGATGATTTGGTTGAGGAGATTGTTTTCCAGAAGCGTGTTGAATTGTGGGGTGAGGGTCAGACCTTCTTTGATATTAAGCGTTTGAATATGTCTGTTACCCGTGGCTATGAAGGTACGAACTGGCAGGATATCCAGACCCGTCTGAACACTAATGGCCGTCCTGCATGGACCAATTTTGTAATGGTGGTCACAGAGTCTAATAATAATAAGGCTTTGAAGGGTATGAATAACCCTGATCCTACTGACTGCTATAAGCCTTGGGCAGAATAAACCAATCCAAAAAAATAGACGATTATGAAGAAAAATATTAAAATTACTTTGTTAGCGCTTCTTGCCGTCTTCGGATTGGCTTCGTGCGACAAAAATGATTACGAGTATTCTCCCGCCAGTGTTGTGGCAGGTTCTCAGGTTTATTTCCCCCTGACCAATGTCACAAGCATGGAATTGAATGGTCTTGAAGGTTCATTCACTGTGCCCGTTTCTCGTGTTGATGCATCTGAGGCAATTAATGTGAAGCTTACCTCATCTTCTTCAGTGAAGGGCTATGTTGTTGATGACGCAGTTTCATTTGCTGAGGGCCAGAAAGAGGCTGAGATCAAGGTGTCATATAAAGACCTTGAATATGATGAGACGGCCACTCTGAACATTAAGCTTGATGGTGATGTGACCACCCCTTATGGTGGTAGTGAGTATATCCTCAAAGTAGTTTGCCCTGCTCCCTGGACTCCTTGGTGTGCTAATCTGGACGAGTGGGTTGCTGCAGGTAATGATGCAAGCGCATGGCCTTTGGGTACAACTACCACGGCTTGTACCTACACATATTCCATCTATTGGGGTGGTGATGACCCAGATCTTCCAATCTCATATCGCCAGTCAACTATTGATCCCACTGTTGGCCAGTTCAAAATCGACCATTGGGGTTCTGATGTAACACTTTATATTGACTACAATCCTCAGACCCATGATTGCCAAGTAGCAAATCAGTTTGCAGCTAATAATGCTAATTATGGCCCTGTTACCGTTGCAGATATTGCTCATTATACAGGTAATCCCGAAATGTATGGCAAGTATCCTTGTACATACGATCCTGCTACCGGACAGTTCTCTTTGAATGTGATCTACTTTGTTGATGCAGGCTCATTCGGAAATGGTGTAGAAACTATTCGGGCTAACGGTTACTATGTTCCTGACTATTCTGTAGTAGCTGAGTTCGAAGGTGTTCTGACCGACAGAGCACAGAATGTATTTGCTCAGCTCATGGTTGACTTTGGCAAGGATGCTGAGGTTGTTAAGGGCTTTATTGCTCAGAAGAGCGATGATGCAGCTGCGGTAGCTGATGCACTTGCTTCTGGTGAAATTGAAGGTTACGATATCGTTAAGGGTGTTAATAAACTCCCCTTGGGTGACCTGTCTGGCGAGTTGAAGGTCGTTATCGCTACTATCGCTGATGGCGAGGCACAGGCTGTGGCAGAGGCTTCATTTGAATACTATACCGGTGAAAGTGCGTCACCCTGGCAGAGCTTGGGTAAAGGTCTCTTCACTGATGCTTTTGTAGGCCCCTTGTTTGGTGCAGCAGCTTCAACCTATGAAGTTGAGATTATGGAGAACACCTCGAATCCTGGCCTTTATCGTGTGATGAATCCTTATGGCAATAAGGTGTATCCTTTGGCAGATGATGACTGTGCTGAGGAAGGCCTGTATCTTGAGATTAACGCTCAGGATCCTGAAGGAGTTTACATCGAACTTCAGGAACTCGGTTTTGACTGGGGTTATGGAGCAATGGCACTCGAGAGCGAAGGTGCTTCATATCTGGCCGAAGGTTACGCATTTGATAAGGTTAAGGAAAATGGCCTTTTGGGTACATTGAAGGATGGTGTAATTACTCTTCCCGTATTTAAGACTGAGAAGGATACTCCTTATCAAGGTTATTTGTATATGGGTGCAAATGGTTATTATGCTGGCAATGGTGAGTTTAAGGTTGTTCTTCCTTCTGCTGTTCCTGCTAGTGTTAAGGTTGCCAATAAGTTTGCAGCGAAGAAGGTTCGTTCTGCTCGTAAGCTTTGCGGTGAGAAGTACCAGATTAATAGAACAGTCAACAAGAATCTTGTACGCGTCAGCAAGCCCGTTCGCTTCTGATAGTCGTTAAGAACTTGTATTTATACATTCGGAGCACTTATCCAGACAAAAGGGTAGGTGCTCTGCTTTTTTTCTGTCATTTCTTTGCTTATTCATGTAAAATAATGTAACTTTGTATTTTGTAAATAAATTATATGAATAATGAAGAGATTTTACGCATTTATTGCCGCACTTGTTTTTAGCCGTCTTGTTTTGATGGCAGTACCAGCATATCCTGTTAAGAAGATTATTACATTGGAAGATGGTTCAACCGTGCAAGTAACTTTGCGTGGCGATGAGTTTCTGCATTATTACGAAGCAGAAAACGGAGCATGCTATAGGCAACTTGCTGATGGCTCTTTTGCTCGTATCAGTGATGTGGATTTGTCATTGAAAAGGGAGGCTGCAATGTCTGAACGTAATTTGGCCAATAAGCGTCGTGCCTTAGCTCGAAGACCATCGGGTTCAAAGATGGAGGGTAAGAAGAAGGGCCTTGTGATTTTGGTCAGTTTCCCTGATCAGCCTTTTCAGACAGAGAATCCTCAGGCTGAGTTTAATGATTTCTTCAATAAGAGAGGCTACGATAAACATGGTATGACAGGCAGTGTGTCTGACTATTTCTTGGCTCAGAGTTATGGGGCTTTCGAACTTGACTTTGATGTGGTGGGTCCTTATAAGTTAAGTCAGAATATGGCTTATTATGGTCAGGAGAAAGATGGTAGGCATGATTGTAATCCTCAAGATATGATTAATGAGGCAGTCATCAGGGCTGATTCTGACGTAAATTTTAGGGATTATGACTGGGATGGCGATGGCGTCGTCGATCAGGTCTTTGTCATCTATGCAGGTTATGGTGAAAACTATGGTGCAGACTCAAATACCATCTGGCCTCATGAGTGGAGTATCAACCTGGATATGAAGTTCGATGGTATGAGTGTTTATACCTATGCTTGTTCGTGCGAGTTGAGAGGGACTCAAGGAGCTGTTCTTGATGGTATTGGCGCAGCCTGCCATGAATTCAGCCATTGTCTCGGTATTTATGATCATTATGACACGCAGGGCTCCAACTTTGGCATGGGTAGATGGGATCTTATGTGCTCTGGTAATTACAACAATGCTTCATGCACACCAGCTTCCTATACTGCGTACGAACGTTGGATTAGTGGTTGGCTTGAGCCAGTAGAGGTGAATAGTATGACCGAGATAAAGGATATGAAAGCGTTGGTTGACGCCCCTGAGGCTTATGTGCTCTACAATGACGGCAACAGGGACGAATACTATTTACTCGAAAACCGTCAGAATAAGGGCTTTGATGCGTACTTGCCATCGCATGGGCTGTTGGTTGTACATGTAGATTATGATGCAGATGAATGGTGGAAAAATACGATAAATGCTGGAGACAAGCAACGTATGACCATTATCCCCGCAGATGGAATTTCTAGTTTAAAGACCATGGAGGGTGACCCCTTTCCTGGCATGGCAGATGTTACTTCATTGACCGACTACAGCTCCCCTGCAGCGATTATCTATAACCGCAATACAGACAAATCCTACCTTATGCACAAGCCTGTTGAGTGCATCTCAGAGTCTGACAATGGTTTGATATCAATGTTGCTCTGTGCTGATCCTATGGCTGTTCCTGTCATAAATGGTGCATCTGATTTTACTCCTAATTCATTCCGTTTGTCCTGGGATGAGGTTAAGGGTGCTGCTGGTTATGAACTGCGCTTAGACGAAAAGGCAAAGAGAGCAAGTGTGGAAGAGTCGTTGATTATGGACGAGAACTTTGAAAGCTGCTACAGCAAGTCGGCTGGTTTTACTGATATTTCAAAGAACATCTCCAACTATCTTACTGGTTTTTCAGGTTCAAAACTCTTCACAACTCCTGATTACCTCCGTATTGGTACAGGAACGACTTCGGGAAATCTTTCTACACATGCCTTGGGGGCTCTCAGTACGGGTGACCTCACTATCGTGATGAAGGTGAAGCCTTACAAGGCTGGTAAGGCAGTAAAGGGTGATGTGTTGATTGTAACAAATACTCCGGAGACTCGTCAGTCGTTCTCTTTCGAGTTTGATAAAGATACCACACTTGTATTCCATTCTTATGTTAACTTTATGGAATTTTTTCGTCTAGACATAGAACCTTCAAGTGCGATGTATATCAGTGGCTTTAGTCTCTACGACGGTTACTTCAGTGATGCTGAGCTTGGCTTGCAAGATGCGAGAAGCATGGCCAATCGTGTTGTGATACGTTCCTTTACGACAGAGGATGCAAGTTACGAGTTTACAGATCTCAATCCAAATTGCATGTACTCTGTGATGCTGCGATCTTATGATAGCAGAGGCCGTCTGTCCGAATGGTCTGATTTTTATCAAGTAGACAATCCGACTGGCGTCCAAAATGTTATTTCAGACGTGGATGAGAAGCAGAGCATACAGACTTCATATTACGACTTGCAAGGTCGCCACGTCGGTAGTATGCCAACAAAGAATGGTATCTACATTCTCGATGGTAAAAAGATTATGGTGAAATAGTTTGCGTAAGTTTTAATATACGTAAGTTACATTGTTGACGGAAATCCGCTCTCTAAATATCATAGATGAGCGGATTTTTCAATAAGAAGCCACGTGTTCGCCTTCATTTCGCCTACATTTAGTCTGCATTTAGCCTACATTTAGCCTACATTTAGCCTACGTCGGGTATTTTTAGGAAGGAAGGATAGGGGAGAGTGTGGGAAATCTCACTTCTCATCTACTGCCTTTTGTCATCCTGTTCCCTTCGCTTTAGGTTTACTTTAGGTGCGCTCACAGTTCTTCACGGTTTTGTGAGCGCACTGTGAGTGCACCTTGAGCGCACCGTGAACAAACCTGAATGCCGTACTCTTGGATTTTTATGGGCGATGAAAACTGATATTACATACTATGAGGCAAAAAAAGAGGGCATAGTATTCGTTTATTCCCCTTTTTTTTGTATCTTTGCATAACAAATCGAATAACTAATCAAATTATAAATATAGTATTATGGCAAACGAACAAAACAAGCAGGGTCAGTTGCAGATTGAACTGACTCCCGAGGTAGCCAACGGAACGTATGCTAACCTCGCTATGATTGCACATGGCAACACAGAGTTTATTATCGACTTCATCAGTATGCTTCCCGGCATGCCTAAGGCTAAGGTCAACAACCGCATCGTGATGGTTCCTGAGCATGCAAAGCGTCTGCTTTTCGCTCTTCAGGAGAACATCGCTCGCTATGAGCAGGCTTTTGGTGAGATCGAGCTTCCTGGTGCTCCCAAGGCTCAGGCAGGTGGCCGCACTATTGCTCCCTTCGGCACTCCCACTGGTGAGGCATAATCCTTGAGCAGGTCAAAGTAAGTGATCTGATAATGGTTTCTGCCATCCGGAATGATAGGTTCATATCAATCCGGATGGCGGATTTTTTTTGATGGGCTTGTCAACCGGTGTTTGTCGTGTTTTTTGGTGTTTTAGCGGCTTTGGATGGTTAAATAATGTTAAAAGTATATTAAAATACGCTTTTTTAGGGTGTAAAATGAAAATAGTTGGGTGTGGCTTGTACATATTTAGAAAAAAAGTCGTACCTTTGCACCCCGAATAGGCAGATTATGCCCGTTTTTCAACAAACTCGATACAATATAATACAATATAACAATTAAAATTAAACAAAATGCCTACAATTCAACAATTGGTAAGAAAAGGCCGTACCGTGTTGGTAGACAAGAGCAAGAGCCCCGCTCTCGACAGCTGTCCTCAGCGTCGCGGTGTTTGCGTTCGTGTGTACACCACCACACCTAAGAAGCCTAATTCGGCTATGCGTAAGGTAGCCCGTGTTCGTTTGACCAACACTAAGGAGGTCAACAGTTACATCCCCGGAGAGGGTCACAACTTGCAGGAGCACAGCATCGTGCTGGTTCGTGGCGGTCGTGTGAAGGACCTTCCTGGTGTACGTTATCACATCGTTCGTGGTACACTTGATACCGCTGGTGTGGCTAACCGTACACAGCGTCGTTCTAAGTATGGTGCTAAGCGTCCCAAGGCTGCTAAGAAGTAAATCTTAAACCGGTTGAAGGTTGTTGGCTGCAGATATGTGGCAATGCCTGACGATTGCTGGACGTGCCTCGTCTGTAACCGATAACCTTAGACAAACAATTCATTAACAACGTTTTGGTAAGTTCACTAGGTTGAGTAAGCGCTCAGAGGAGTGCTGAAGACGAAAGAAGAAAACAACCCAAAACACAAAACAACAAGACAATGCGTAAAGCAAAACCAAAAAAGAGACTCATCCTTCCCGATCCCGTGTTCGGTGACGTTAAGGTAAGTAAGTTCGTTAACCATCTGATGTATGATGGTAAGAAGAGTATCAGCTATGACATTTTCTACAGCTGCCTTGATATTGTAGAGAAGAAGATGTCAAACGTAGAGAAGGCTCCCCTGGAAATCTGGAAGGAGGCTCTCGACAAGATTACTCCCCAGGTAGAGGTAAAGAGCCGTCGTATCGGTGGTGCTACTTTCCAGGTTCCTACTGAAATCCGTCCCGACCGCAAGGAGAGCATCTCAATGAAGAACATGATCAGCTTTGCTCGTAAGCGTGGTGGTAAGACCATGGCTGACAAGTGGGCTGCTGAGATTTTGGATGCTTACAACGAGCAGGGTGGTGCTTACAAGCGTAAGGAGGATATGCACCGCATGGCTGAGGCTAACCGTGCATTCGCACACTTCCGCTTCTAATATCATAATTCATTTAATTCTTAAACTCTTATTTCTTAATTCTTATTTGAATTATGGCAAAGCAAGATTTACATTTGACTCGTAACTTCGGTATCATGGCTCACATCGATGCCGGTAAGACGACAACTTCTGAGCGTATCCTTTTCTACACCGGTAAGACTCACAAGATTGGTGAGGTTCACGAAGGTGGTGCAACCATGGACTGGATGGAGCAGGAGCAGGAGCGTGGTATTACCATTACCTCTGCTGCTACTACCGCATACTGGAACTATGGTGGCAACAAGTATAAGTTTAACCTGATTGACACTCCGGGACACGTTGACTTCACCGCTGAGGTAGAGCGTTCATTGCGTGTATTGGATGGTGCTGTGGCTACCTACTGTGCAGTAGGTGGTGTTGAGCCCCAGTCAGAGACCGTATGGCGTCAGGCTGACAAGTACAACGTTCCCCGTATGGGTTATGTAAACAAGATGGACCGTTCTGGTGCAGACTTCTTTGAGGTTGTTCGCCAGATGAAGGACGTTTTGGGTGCTACTCCTGTTGTTCTCGCTGTGCCCATCGGTGCTGAGGAGAACTTCAAGGGTATCGTTGACCTTCTGAAGATGAAGGCTATCCTGTGGCACGATGAGACCATGGGTGCTGAGTACGATGTTGAGGATATCCCCGCTGACATGGTCGCTGAGTGCGAGGAGTGGCGCGCAAAGCTCGTTGAGACTGCTGCTGAGCAGGACGAGGCTTTGATGGAGAAGTACTTCGAGGATCCCGAGTCTTTGACTCAGGAGGAGATCATCGCTGCTATCCGTAAGGGTACCTTGGCATTGAACATCGTTCCTATGACCTGTGGTTCTTCATTCAAGAACAAGGGTGTACAGACTTTGCTCGACTACGTTTGTATGTTCCTTCCCTCTCCTCTGGATACTCCCGCTATTGAGGGTGTTAATCCCGAGACTGGTGAGAACGAGTCACGTCAGCCCAGCGAGGACGACCACACCGCAGCTTTGGCATTTAAGATTGCTACCGACCCCTATGTAGGTCGTCTGACTTTCTTCCGTGTATATAGCGGTAAGGTAGAGGCTGGTTCATATATCTACAATGTTCGCTCTGGCAAGAAGGAGCGTGTAAGCCGTCTGTTCCAGATGCACTCAAACCACCAGAACCCTGTTGAGGTGATTGGTGCTGGTGACATCGGCGCAGGTGTTGGTTTCAAGGATATCCACACTGGTGATACCTTGGCTGAGGAAGGTTTCCCCATCACTCTCGAGTCTATGGACTTCCCCGATCCTGTTATCGGTATCGCTGTAGAGCCTAAGACTCAGAAGGACCTCGACAAGTTGTCTAACGGTCTTGCCAAGCTGGCTGAGGAGGATCCCACCTTCACCGTTCGTACCGATGAGCAGAGCGGTCAGACCGTCATCAGCGGTATGGGTGAGTTGCACTTGGATATCATTATCGACCGTCTGAAGCGTGAGTTCAAGGTTGAGTGTAACCAGGGTAAGCCCCAGGTTAACTACAAGGAGGCTATCACCGCCACCGTTAACCACCGTGAGGTTTACAAGAAGCAGTCTGGTGGTCGTGGTAAGTTCGCTGATATCATCGTTAACCTCGGTCCCCGCGATGAGGATTACAATGAGTCACCCTTGCAGTTCATCAACAGCGTTACCGGTGGTAACATTCCCAAGGAGTTCATTCCTTCAGTACAGAAGGGCTTCGAGGCTGCCATGAAGAATGGTGTGCTCGGTGGCTTCCCCATGGACAGCTTGAAGGTTGAGTTGTGTGATGGTTCATTCCACCCCGTTGACTCTGACCAGTTGTCATTCGAAATCGCTGCTCAGATGGCATACAAGGCTTGCTGCGCTAAGGCTAAGCCTGTATTGATGGAGCCTATTATGAGACTCGAGGTTGTTACTCCTGAAGAGAACATGGGTGATGTAATCGGTGACTTGAACAAGCGTCGTGGTCAGGTTGAGGGTATGGATACCACTCGTACCGGTGCTCGCTTGGTTAAGGCTATGGTTCCCCTGGCTGAGATGTTTGGTTATGTAACCGCTCTCCGTACCATCACCTCTGGTCGTGCTACCTCATCAATGACTTACGATCACCATGCTCCCGTAAGCACTGGCGTTGCCAAGGCTGTACTTGAGGAGTTGAAGGGTCGTGTTGATTTGATCTAATAAAACCAAGGATTGGGTCGCCTGTGAGCGAATGACTCTTCACAGGCGATACCCTTTCTTTCTTTAACAATAATAATTAATCATTTATTTTTAGACAATGAGTCAGAAAATCCGTATCAAGCTGAAGAGCTACGATCACAATCTCGTAGACAAATCAGCTGCAAAGATCGTTTCTACTGTGAAGGCTACAGGTGCTGTTGTCAGCGGTCCTATCCCCCTTCCTACTCACAAGCGTATCTTCACCGTTAACCGTTCAACCTTCGTTAACAAGAAGAGCCGTGAGCAGTTTGAGTTGAGTTCTTACAAGCGTCTTATCGACATCTACAGCAGCACCGCTAAGACTGTTGATGCATTGATGAAGCTTGAGTTGCCCAGTGGTGTAGAAGTAGAAATCAAGGTGTAATGCGTGAGCATTCATTAATTTATTAATTTAATAATCGAATAACTGAAATGCCAGGATTATTAGGAAAGAAAATCGGAATGACATCCGTATTCAGTGCCGAGGGTAAGAATGTACCATGCACTGTTATCGAAGTAGGTCCTTGTGTGGTTACTCAGATCAAGAGTGTTGAGAAGGATGGCTATGCAGCCGTTCAGCTCGGTTACCAGGAGGCTAAGGAGAAGAACACTTCTGCTCCCCTCATGGGTCACTTTAAGAAGGCTGGTACTACCCCCAAGAGACACTTGGCCGAGTTCACAGGTTTCGAGCAAGAGCTCAACCTGGGTGACACGATCACCGTTGACCTTTTTGCTGACTGCAGCTATGTTGATGTAGTTGGTATTTCTAAGGGTAAGGGATTCCAGGGCGTTGTTAAGCGTCATGGTTTCGGTGGTGTTGGCCAAGCAACCCACGGTCAGGATGACCGTTTGCGTAAGCCCGGTTCTATCGGTGCTTGTTCTTATCCCGCTAAGGTGTTTAAGGGTATGCGCATGGGTGGTCACATGGGTAACGAGCGTGTTACCACACACAACCTGCAAGTGTTAAAGGTAATTCCCGAGCACAACCTGCTCCTCATCAAGGGTAGTGTGCCTGGATACAATGGTTCAATCGTAAGCATTATTAAGTGATGGAAGTTAGTGTATTGAATATAAAGGGTGCAGAGACCGGTCGCAAGGTGTCTCTGAATGATGCTATCTACGCCATCGAGCCCAATGACCACGCCATCTATTTGGATGTGAAGCTTTTCCTCGCTAACCAGCGTCAGGGTACAGCTAAGTCAAAGGAAAGAAGTGAGATGAGCGGTTCTACCCGTAAGCTCGGTCGTCAGAAGGGTGGCGGTGGCGCTCGTCGTGGTGACATTAACTCACCTGTATTGGTAGGTGGTGCTCGTGTATTCGGTCCCAAGCCCCGTGATTATGGTTTCAAACTGAACAAAAAAGTACGTCAGTTGGCTCGTAAGAGTGCTCTTACATACAAGGCACAGGAGAACGCTATCGTAGTGGTTGAGAACTTCACTTTTGAGGCTCCCAAGACTAAATCGTTCATTGAAATCTTAAATAATCTTAAATTGGCCGGCAAGAAGGCTCTGTTCGTATTGCCAGGTGCAGATAAAGTCGTATATTTGTCAGCTCGAAACATCGAACGTGTCAGCATGATGCCTGCAGCAGCTCTCAATACCTATAAGGTTTTGGATGCTGATGTGGTTGTTGTAGCTGAGGGTGCTCTCGATGTTATTGAGGGAAATTTGACAAAATAATTTAGGGATTTAGAAAATGGCTAATATTATTAAACCCCTGGTCACTGAGAAGATGACCGGCATCACAGAGAAGCAGAATAAGTTCGGCTTCATTTGTCGTCCCGATGCCAATAAGATTGAGATTAAGAAAGAGGTAGAGGCACTCTACAACGTTACTGTTGTAGCAGTGAATACTTGCCGTTACGCAGGCAAGCGTAAGAGCCGTTACACACGTGCTGGTCTCATTCGTGGACAGAAGAATGCCTTCAAGAAGGCTATCGTAACCCTCAAGGAGGGCGAAACTATTGATTTCTATAGCAACATTTAATAAGTAAGATGGCAGTACGTAAATTTAAGCCCACAACACCGGGCCAGAGACACAAAATTATAGGTACTTTCGAAGAGATTACTGCATCAGTACCTGAGAAGTCTCTCGTTTATGGTAAGCGTTCTACTGGTGGTCGCAACAACGATGGTAAGATGACCATGCGTTACATTGGTGGCGGTCACCGTAGAAAGTATCGTTTCATTGATTTCAAGCGAGAGAAGGATGGTGTTCCAGCTGTAGTTAAGACAATCGAGTACGATCCTAACCGTTCGGCTCGTATCGCTTTGTTGTTCTACGCTGATGGTGAAAAACGTTATATTATCGCTCCCAACGGTTTGAAGGTGGGTGCTACCTTGATGAGTGGTGCAGAGGCTGCACCCGAAATCGGTAACTCTCTTCCCTTGGCTAATATCCCCGTTGGTACCGTTATCCACAACATCGAGCTTCGTCCCGGTCAGGGCGCTTTGCTCGTTCGTTCGGCTGGTAACTTCGCACAGTTGACTTCTCGTGAGGGTCGTTACTGTGTTATCAAGTTGCCCTCTGGAGAAACTCGTCAGATTCTCTCTGCTTGTAAGGCTACTGTAGGTAGTGTTGGTAACAGCGATCACGGTTTGGAGAGCTCAGGTAAGGCTGGTCGTTCTCGTTGGTTGGGTCGCAGACCTCACAACCGTGGTGTTGTCATGAATCCCCACGATCATCCCATGGGTGGTGGTGAAGGCCGTCAGAGTGGTGGTCATCCCCGTTCACGTAAGGGCTTGTATGCTAAGGGTCTCAAGACACGTGCACCTAAGAAGCAGTCTAACAAGTATATTATCGAAAGAGCTAATAAGAAGTAATCCACGAATAATCAGAGGAAACTATGAGTCGTTCATTAAAGAAGGGTCCATACATCGAGGTTAATCTCGAGAAGAAAATTCTCGCCATGAAAGAGAGTGGCAAGACGAACGTTGTTAAGACTTGGGCCAGAGCTAGTATGATTTCACCCGATTTCGTGGGTCATACCATAGCCGTTCACAACGGTAATAAGTTCATTCCTGTCTATGTTACTGAGAATATGGTGGGTCACAAGTTGGGTGAGTTTGCTCCTACCCGTCGTTTCGGTGGCCACGCTGGTAATAAGAAATAATGACAGGACATTGTCAAAAAATTAGAGTAATAATATAATGGGAAATAGAAAGAAATTAGCTGCCGACGCAAGAAAGGCAGCCCTGAAGACCCAGTATTTCGCAAAACTGAAAGGTTGTCCCTCTTCTCCCCGCAAGATGAGATATGTGGTTGATTTGATTCGCGGTATGGAGGTTAATAGAGCTTTGGCTACCCTGAAGTTCGCATCAAAGGCTGCTGCCGCTGATGTTGAGAAATTGCTTCGTTCTGCTATTGCCAACTGGGAACAGAAGAATGATCGCAAGGCAGAAGATGGTGAACTCTTCGTTACACGTGTGTTCGTTGACGAGGGTGTTACTTTGAAGCGCATGAGACCTGCTCCTCAGGGCCGTGGTTACCGTATCCGCAAGCGTAGCAATCATGTTACCTTGTTCGTTGACACTAAGAAAGATTAATTAAGAAGAAACTATGGGACAGAAAGTTAATCCTATAAGCAACCGTTTGGGTATTGTACGCGGTTGGGATTCGAATTGGTTCGGTGGCAAGAACTTTGGTGACACGCTGCTCGAGGACAACAAGATTCGCAAGTATCTGAATACCCGTTTGGGCGATGCCAGCCTTTCACGCATCGTTATCGAGCGTACTCTTAAGCTTGTTACTATCACTGTTTGCACCGCTCGTCCAGGTCTTATCATCGGTAAGGCTGGTCAGAAGGTTGATGAACTGAAGGAAGAGTTGAAGAAGCTCACTGACAAGGATGTTCAGATCAATATCTTTGAGGTTAAGAAGCCTGAGCTCGATGCTATCATCGTGGCTAACAACATTGCTCGCCAGGTAGAGGGCAAGATTGCATACCGTCGTGCTATCAAGATGGCTATCCAGAACACTATGCGTGCTGGTGCTGAGGGTATCAAGGTTCTTATCTGCGGTCGTCTCAATGGTGCTGAAATGGCTCGCCGTGAAATGTTCAAGGAGGGTCGTACTCCTCTGCACACTTTCCGTGCTGATATCGATTTCTGCCAGAGCGAGGCTCTTACTAAGGTAGGTATCCTTGGTATCAAGGTATGGATTTGCCGCGGTGAGAAGTATGGCAAGGTTGACCTTGCTCCTAACTTCACACAGCAGAAGGAAGGTAACCGTGGAGGTTTCAACAATGGTGGCAGCGACCGTCGTGGTCCCCGTCGCAAGAAGAACAACAACCGTTAAACATTTTGAATCATGTTACAACCTAAAAGAACTAAATACAGAAGGCCGCAAAAAAATGCCCGTAAGGGTAATGCTCAGCGTGGCAACCAGCTTGCATTCGGTTCGTTCGGTATCAAGTCACTGGATACACACTGGATTACCGCTCGTCAGATTGAGGCTGCTCGTGTGGCCATGACACGTTACATGCAGCGTGAGGGTCAGAGCTGGATCCGTATTTTCCCCGATAAGCCAATCACCAAGAAGCCTGCCGATGTACGTATGGGTAAGGGTAAGGGTGATCCCGTTGGATACGTGTTCCCCATTACCCCAGGACGCATCATTTTCGAGATTGAGGGTGTAAGCTATGAGATCGCTAAAGAGGCACTTCGTCTTGCTGCTCAGAAGCTTCCCGTCACCACTAAGTTTATTGTTAGAAGAGATTACGATAAAAACGCATAATTATGAAAATTGCAGAAATTAAGGAGTTGACTGATGCTGACTTGAAGGACAAGATCCAGACTGAGAAGGCACAGTACCATCAGATGAAGCTCAATCACGCTGTATCTCCCCTTGAGAACAATTCTCAGATTAAGGCTGCGCGTCGTAATATTGCCCGCTTGGAGACTATTCTTCGCGAGCGTGAGCTTAACAAATAAAATGGTCTGACAAAATGGAAGAAAGAAATTTAAGAAAGACAAGAACGGGTGTTGTAGTTAGCGACAAGATGGACAAGACCATCGTAGTTGCTGCACAGTTCAAGGAGAAGCACCCTATTTATGGTAAGTTCGTCAGCAAGACGAAGAAGTACCATGCTCACGACGAGAAGAACGATTGCCACAAGGGTGATACGGTTCTGATTATGGAAACTCGTCCCTTGAGCAAGACTAAGAGATGGAGAGTAGTAGAAATCGTTGAAAGAGCTAAGTAATTATGATACAGACAGAATCTAGACTGGTAGTCGCAGACAACAGTGGTGCACGTGAGGCACTTTGCATCCGCGTACTGGGTGGTACTCGCCGCCGTTATGCTTCGGTAGGTGATGTTATCGTGGTTGCCATTAAGAGCGCCATCCCTACAAGTGATGTTAAGGCCGGTTCAGTATCTAAGGCCCTGATCGTACGCACTAAGAAGGAGGTACGCCGTGCTGACGGTTCATACATCCGTTTTGATGATAATGCTTGCGTTTTGTTGAACAATGCAGGTGAGTTGCGTGGAAGTCGTATCTTCGGTCCTGTTGCTCGCGAGCTCAGAGCTGTCAATATGAAGGTTGTTTCATTGGCACCTGAGGTTCTTTAATCAAAGAAAGATCAAAAGACATGAGTAAGTTACACATTAAGAAAGGCGATACAGTTTACGTAAATGCTGGTGACAATAAGGGCCAGACTGGTAAAGTGTTGAAAGTGTTCGTAAAAGAGCAGCGCGCACTCGTTGAGGGTGTTAATTTGGTAAGCAAGAGCCAGAAGCCCAGTGCTAAGAACCCTCAGGGTGGCATTGTGAAGATGGAGGCTCCCATTCAGATCTCTAACCTGAATGTTGTTGACCCCAAGACTGGCAAGCCTACTCGTATCGGTAGAAAGTTAAATGCTGACGGAAAACTTGTTCGTTATGCTAAAAAATCAGGCGAGGAGATTTAAACATGGCTAATACAGCACAACTTAAGAAGGAATATGCAGAGCGCATTGCGCCTGCCCTCAAGAAGCAGTTCAACTATACTTCAACCATGCAGATTCCTGTATTGAAGAAGATTGTAATCAATCAGGGTTTGGGTATGGCAACTGCTGACAAGAAGATTATTGAAGTAGCTATCAACGAGATTACTGCTATCACTGGTCAGAAGGCCGTTGCTACAGTTTCTAAGAAGGACGTGGCTAACTTCAAGTTGCGTAAGAAAATGCCCATCGGTGTAATGGTGACATTGCGTCGTGAGCGTATGTATGAGTTCCTCGAGAAGCTCGTTCGCGTGGCTTTGCCTCGTATTCGTGACTTCAAGGGTATCGAGAGCAAGTTTGATGGTCGTGGTAACTACACTTTGGGTATTCAGGAGCAGATTATCTTCCCTGAGATTAACATTGATACCATCGATCGTATTCTCGGTATGAACATTACCTTCGTTACTACTGCTAAGACAGACGAGGAAGGTTATGCTCTTCTCAAGGAGTTCGGACTTCCCTTTAAGAACGCTAATAAATAAGATTTGATATGGCTAAAGAATCAATGAAGGCCCGTGAGGTCAAGAGAGCAAAGCTTGTAGCCAAGTATGCTGAGAAGCGTGCTGCATTGAAGAAGATTGTGAATAACCCTGAGAGCGATCCCGTTGAGGCATTTGAGGCTGCTCAGAAGTTGCAGGCTATTCCCCGTAACGCCAATCCTATTCGTATGCACAACCGCTGCAAGATTACTGGTCGTCCTAAGGGTTATATGCGCTTGTTCGGTCTCAGCCGTATTCAGTTCCGTGAGATGGCATCAAACGGTCTGATTCCCGGTGTAAAGAAGGCCAGCTGGTAAGTTTCGAGCTAAGAGCTAAATATAAATAATTGAGTGTTTAATATTGTCGGGAGAGTCCCGATTAATTAAATTTTTATCAAATGACAGATCCTATTGCAGATTTTCTGACGCGTTTGAGAAATGCCATCCAAGCTAAGCATAGAGTGGTAGAGGCTCCTGCGTCAAATTTGAAGAAGGAAATCACAAAGATTCTCTTCGAGAAGGGTTACATCCTGAACTACAAGTTCGTTGAGGATGGACCTCAGGGTACCATCAAGATTGCGCTTAAGTATGACCAGAAGAATAAGGTCAACGCAATCAAGAAGCTTATTAGAATATCCTCACCTGGTATGCGTAAGTATACTGGTTACAAGGATATGCCGAGAGTTATTAACGGATTGGGTATTGCTATTTTATCCACTTCCAAGGGTGTAATGACCAACAAGGAGGCTGCTGATCTTAAGATCGGTGGTGAGGTTCTTTGTTATGTATATTAATAGGAGGAACGTAGAATGTCTAGAATAGGAAAACTTCCCATTACTATTCCCGCAGGTGTTACTGTAACTGTAAGCGACGAGAACGTTGTTACTGTTAAGGGTAAGGAAGGCGAACTGACACAGGCTGTTCACCCCTCCATCAAGATAAATCTTTCTGAAGGTGTAATGACCTTTGATATGGATGAGACTAATGATACCGTTGATGCTAAGCAGCGTCACGCTTTCCATGGCCTCTATCGTGCGCTCATCAACAATATGGTTGTTGGTGTTAGCCAGGGTTATGAGAAGCAGCTTGAGCTCGTCGGTGTAGGTTACCGTGTAAGCAACCAGGGCAATCTTCTTGAGTTTGCTTTGGGTTACACTCACCCCATCCTCATTATGCTTCCTTCTGAGATTAAGGTAGAGACTAAGTCTGAGCGTAATCAGAATCCTCAGATTATTCTCAAGTCTTGCGATAAGCAGCTGCTCGGTCAGGTTTGTGCTAAGATTCGTACATTCCGTAAGCCTGAACCTTATAAGGGTAAGGGTGTTCTATTCATCGGTGAGCAGATCCGTAGAAAGTCTGGTAAGTCTGCTGGTGCTAAGTAACTTTAAAACTTGAAGATCATGACAACAAAAATAGAAAGACGTATCAAGATTAAGTACAGAGTACGTAAGAACATCTCTGGCACTGCAGAGCGCCCTCGTATGACTGTCTTTAGAAGCAATAAGCAGATTTACGTACAGATTATTAACGATTTGACCGGTACTACTCTTTGCAGCGCATCTTCTCTGGGTATGGAAAGCATGCCTAAGAAGGAGCAGGCTCAGAAAGTAGGTGAGTTGGCAGCTAAGAAGGCTCTTGAGGCTGGTATCACCTCTGTAGTGTTCGACCGTAATGGTTATCTGTATCACGGTAGAGTAAAAGAGGTTGCTGATGCAGCCCGTAACGGTGGACTTAAATTCTAATTGATTATGGCAAATATTGTAAAGGTAAGTAGCGAATCCGAACTTAAGGATAGATTGGTAGCTATCAATCGTGTTACTAAGGTAACAAAGGGTGGTAGAACCTTCACTTTCTCTGCCATTGTCGTTGTTGGTAACGAGAACGGCATCATTGGTTGGGGTTTAGGTAAGGCTGGTGAAGTAACCGCTGCCATCGCAAAGGGTGTTGAGGCTGCCAAGAAGAATCTGGTTAAGGTTCCCGTTGTTAAGGGTACTGTACCTCATGAGGCTTCTGCTCACTTCGGTGGTGCTGAAGTTTTGATTATGCCTGCATCTGCCGGTACTGGTGTTGTAGCTGGTGGCGCTATGCGTGCTGTACTTGATAGCGTTGGTATCAAGGACGTATTGGCAAAATCAAAGGGTTCTTCTAACCCTCACAACTTGGTGAAGGCTACTATTGCTGCTCTCGCTTCTATGCGTGATGCTAAAATGGTTGCTGAAAACCGTGGTGTTTCAATTGAAAAAGTATTTAGAGGATAAGGAGGTTTACAATGGCTACGATTAAAGTTAAGCAAGTAAGAAGCAGAATCCATGCTCCCAAGACTCAGAAGGCCACTCTCGACACTTTAGGTCTTACAAAGTTGAACAAGGTTGTTGAGATTGAGGATACTCCCTCAAATCGTGGTTTGATTAACGCTGTTCATCACCTGGTGGCAGTTATTGACTAATTCAAATCTGTAAAATTGTAAAGTTATGAAACTAAATAGTTTGAAACCCGCTTGTGGTGCAACTCATTCTCGCCGTAGAATTGGTCGTGGACCTGGTTCTGGTTTGGGTGGTACCTCTACACGTGGTCACAAGGGTGCTAAGGCTCGTTCTGGCTACAAGAGAAAGATTGGTTTCGAGGGTGGTCAGATGCCTTTGCAGCGTCGTGTTCCCAAGTTCGGCTTTAAGAATATCAATCGCGTAGAGTACCAGCCTGTAAATTTGGCTACTATCCAGAAGTTGGCTGACAATGGTGTTACCACTATTGGTATTCAGGAGTTGGTTGCTGCTGGTCTCGTAAAGGCTAGCCAGCCTGTTAAGATTTTGGGTGTTGGTGCTCTCACCGCTAAGGTAGATGTTTCTGCTAATGCATTCTCAAAGTCTGCTGAAACTGCAATTCAAAACGCTGGCGGTACTGCCACAAAATTGTAATTAAATGAAGAAGTTTATAGAAACCATTAAGAACATTTGGGCCATTGAGGACTTGCGCATGCGCATCCTTATCACTTTGCTCTTTGCAACCATCTATCGTTTTGGTTCATACATTGTGCTTCCTGGTATTGACCCCAACATTGCTAGCGATGCTTTGGCAAGTCAGGCTAAGGATAATGGTCTGCTCAACTTGTTGAGTATGTTCTCAGGTGGTGCATTTACTCACGCTTCTATTTTTGCGTTGGGTATTATGCCCTACATTTCGGCTTCTATTGTAATTCAGCTATTATGTGTTGCCGTTCCTTCCTTCCAGAAGATCCAAAGGGAGGGAGAGAGCGGACGACGCAAAATCAACCAGTACACTCGTGCTCTTACCCTTGTTATCTTGATGGTACAGGGTCCTGCTTACCTTATTAATTTGCAGAGCCAGATGGGTGATGCAATGCCTAGCGGTAATTGGGGTATGTTCCTTGTATGTAGCACCATTATTTTGGCTGCTGGTAGTATGTTTATTCTTTGGTTGGGTGAGCGTATTACTGATAAGGGTATCGGCAACGGTGTATCACTGATCATTATGTTGGGTATTATTGCCCGTCTGCCCGAAGCATTCGGTCAGGAGTTGGCTTCTCGCCTTGCTAACATGACCGGTGGTGGTTTGGTTATGTTCCTTATTGAGATTATTGTTCTTTTTGCAGTCGTATTGGTTGCTATCCTTCTTGTTCAGGGTACTCGCAGAGTTCCTGTACAGTACGCTAAGCGTGTGGTTGGTAACCAGTCTGTAGGTGGTGCACGCCAGTACATCCCCTTGAAAGTATTTGCTGCCAATGTGATGCCTATCATCTTTGCTCAGGCTTTGATGTTCATTCCAGGTATCTTGGCTCGTGCTATTGGCGGTGATTCTTCAGAAGCTGCAATTGCTTTGAGTAATCCTCAAGGTTTGTGGTACAATATTCTGACTGCAGTATTAATTATTGCTTTCACTTATTTCTATACCGCAATCACATTGAACCCTGTTCAGATGGCTGAGGATATGAAGCGTAACAATGGTTTCATCCCTGGTGTTCGTCCAGGTAAGGATACAGCTGAATACATTGATGGAATTATGTCCAGAATTACCTTCCCTGGATCTTTGATTCTTGCGTTTATTGCTATCATGCCTGTATTTGCCGGTATGTTTAATGTAACTCGTGAGTTTGCTGCATTCTTCGGAGGTACCTCTCTTCTTATTCTCGTTGGTGTTGTTCTTGATACACTCCAGCAGATTGAGAGCCATCTTTTGATGCGTCATTATGATGGTTTGTTGAGTTCTGGCAGAATTCATGGTCGTGCAGGTGTAAATGCTTATTAAGACTTATCTTTATGATATTTCTTAAGACTGAGGACGAAATAGAAAAATTGCGTAATGCCAATTTGTTGGTGGCTCGCACCTTGGCTGAGTTAGCTAAAGTTATTAAGCCAGGTGTAACCACTAAACAATTGGATAAACTTGCAGAAGAGTTCATAAGAGATAACGGAGCAATTCCTACGTTTAAGGGTTTTCCTAATCCGTATGGTCCAGAGTTTCCTGCTTCTATTTGTACTTCTGTCAATGAACAGGTTGTACATGGGATTCCCTCGGATAATCCATTGAAAGATGGAGATATTGTTTCGATCGATTGTGGTACATTACTTGATGGTTATAATGGTGATTCTTGTTACACTTTTATGGTGGGCGAGGTTAGTGAGGAAGTAAAAGAACTACTTCGAGTCACAAAGGAGTCATTATACAAAGGTATTGAAGTTGCTTGTGCAGGGAAGCGCATTGGTGATATAGGTTTTGCTGTCCAGCAACATTGTGAATCACATGGATATGGTGTTGTTCGCGAGTTTGTTGGACACGGAATCGGGAAAGAAATGCACGAAGAGCCTCCTGTTCCGAATTATGGACGTCGTGGAAATGGCACTATGATAAAGAATGGTTTTTGTTTAGCAATTGAACCTATGATTACAATGGGTAGCCATCAGGTTTATTTATTAGCTGACAAATGGACGGTAATCACTCGTGATCGTAAACCAGCTGCTCATTTTGAGCATACCATTGCGATTCATCATGGTAAACCTGAAATTTTATCCTCTTTCGAAGAAATTGAAAAATTAGGTGTATAAGAAATAATATGGCAAAACAGTCTGCAATTGAAATTGACGGTGTGATCACCGAGGCCCTCTCGAATGCTATGTTTCATGTTGAACTTGAAAATGGGCATGAGATTATGGCACATATCTCAGGTAAGATGAGAATGCATTACATTAAGATTCTTCCTGGTGATAAGGTTCGTGTGGAGATGAGTCCATACGATTTGACGAAAGGACGCATAGTATTCAGATACAAATAATAGAATAACATATGAAAACAAGAGCTTCTTTAAAAAAGCGTACCCCCGACTGCAAGATCGTTCGTCGTAAGGGTCGTCTGTATGTAATTAACAAAAAGAACCCTAAGTTCAAGACACGTCAGGGTTAATTATTGCAAAAATTAGAATAGTATATGGCAATTAGAATTGTTGGTGTTGATTTGCCTCAGAACAAGAGAGGTGAAATCGCTTTGACTTATGTGTATGGTCTGGGTCGCAGCAGCGCAGGTAAGATCCTGGATAAGGCTGGTGTAAATCGCGACAAGAAGGTATGTGACTGGACTGATGACGATGCTGCTAAGATTCGTGAGATTATTGGTGCAGAGTATAAGGTAGAAGGTGACTTACGTTCTGAAATCCAGATGAACATCAAGCGTTTGATGGATATCGGTTGCTATCGTGGCGTTCGTCATCGTAATGGACTCCCCGTTCGTGGCCAGAGCACCAAGAATAACGCTCGTACTCGTAAGGGTAGAAAGAAGACCGTTGCAAATAAGAAAAAGGCTACTAAATAATTAATTGAGATATGGCAAAGAAAACAGTCGCAGCAAAGAAAAGAGTCGTTAAGGTTGACGCTATGGGTCAGCTGCACGTGCATAGTTCTTTCAATAACATCATCGTATGTTTGGCTAACAGCGAGGGTCAGGTTATTTCTTGGTCTTCAGCTGGTAAGATGGGTTTCCGCGGTAGCAAGAAGAATACTCCCTATGCTGCTCAGATGGCAGCTCAGGATTGCTCTAAGATCGCATATGACCTTGGCTTGCGTAAGGTTAAGGCTTATGTTAAGGGTCCCGGCAACGGTCGTGAGTCAGCTATTCGTACCGTACATGGTGCAGGTATTGAGGTAGTTGAGATTATCGACGTTACTCCATTGCCTCACAATGGATGTCGTCCTCCCAAGAGAAGAAGAGTATAATACATTTTAATTAGATTTGAATTATGGCAAGATATACAGGTCCTAAATCAAGAATTGACCGTCGTTTTGGTGAGACCATCCTCGGTTCTGAGAAAGTACGCGCTCGCAGAAACTTCCCTCCTGGACAGCATGGTAATAACCGTCGTCGCAAGACTTCTGAGTACGGTGTCATGTTGGCTGAGAAGCAGAAGGCTAAGTATACATATGGTGTACTTGAGAAGCAGTTCCGTAACATGTTCGAGAAGGCAGCTCGTACCAGTGGTATTACTGGTGAGATTCTTCTCCAGAACTTGGAGAGCCGTCTTGACAATGTAGTATATCGTCTGGGTATTGCTCCCACTCGTCGTGCTGCTCGTCAGTTGGTTAACCATAAGCACATCGTTGTTGACGGTAAGGTAGTTGGTATTGCTTCTTACAGCGTAAAGCCTGGCCAGATTGTTGGTGTACGTGAGCGTGCTAAGTCTTTGGAAGTTATTGCTGATGCACTTGCAGGTTTCAACCACAGCAAGTATCCTTGGATTGAGTGGGATGAGTCACAGAAGTGTGGTAAGTTCCTTCACAAGCCCGAGCGTGCAGATATTCCTGAGACCATTAAGGAGCAGTTGATCGTTGAGTTGTACTCTAAATAATAATTAAGGATGGCGATATTAGCATTTCAAAAACCTGAAAAAGTAATAATGTTGGAGGGCGACGAGCGCTACGGCAAGTTCGAGTTCCGTCCCCTTGAAGGTGGCTTTGGTACTACCGTAGGTAATGCTTTGCGCCGAATTCTCCTGTCATCTCTCGATGGCTTTGCTATCAATTCCGTGGCTATTAGTGGTGTTGAACATGAGTTTGCTACTGTACCTGGTGTTAAGGAGGATGTTACTAACATTATTCTGAATTTGAAGCAGGTTCGCTTCAAGCAGATAGTAGAAGAATTCGAGAACGAGAAAGTTAGCGTAACAGTTGAGAACACAACTGAGTTCCGTGCTGGCGACTTTAACAAGTATCTGACTGGATTTGAAGTGTTAAACCCTGAATTAGTTATTTGCCATTTAGATGCCAAAGCTTCGATGCAGATAGAAATCGGCATTAACAAGGGACGTGGCTACGTTCCCGCTGATGAGAACCGTGAGTTCTGCACAGATGTTAATGTGATTCCCATTGATTCAATTTACACTCCTATCAGAAATGTGAAGTACGCTGTCGAGAACTTCCGCGTAGAGCAGAAGACCGACTACGAGAAGCTTGTTCTGGAAATCACTACCGATGGTTCCATTCACCCGAAGGATGCCTTGAAGGAGGCTGCACGTATTCTTATTCAGCACTTTATGCTCTTCTCTGACGAAAAGATTACTCTTGAGAATGTCGATGGAGAAGGCAATGAAGAGTTTGATGAGGAAGTACTGCACATGCGTCAACTCTTGAAAACTCGCCTTGTTGACATGGATCTCTCTGTACGCGCCCTCAACTGTTTGAAGGCTGCCAATGTTGAGACACTTGGCGATTTGGTACAGTTTAACAAGACTGACCTCCTTAAGTTCCGCAACTTCGGTAAGAAATCGCTCACTGAGCTTGATGATTTGCTCGAGGGTCTGAATCTTTCGTTTGGAACTGACATTACTCGTTATAAACTTGACAAGGATTAATTCCTTTTGTCTTTAAAGAAAAAGAAAAAAATGAGACACAATAAGAAATTTAACCATCTCGGTCGTACTGCATCTCATCGTGCTGCTATGCTTAGCAATATGGCAGTAAGTTTGATTATGCACAAAAGAATCACTACGACCGTCGCTAAGGCTAAAGCACTCAAGAAGTATGTGGAGCCCCTTATCACTAAGTCAAAGCAGGACACCACTAACTCTCGTCGTGTTGTATTTAGCTATTTGCAGGATAAGTATGCCATCTCTGAGTTGTTTGGTGTTATCTCTGCAAAGGTAGCTGACCGTCCCGGTGGCTACACCCGTATCATCAAGACTGGTTTCCGTGCTAATGACAATGCACCCATGTGCTTCATCGAGCTCGTTGACTTTGATGAGAACATGGCTAAGACCGCTAAGAAGGCTAAGCGTACTCGTCGTTCAAAGAAGAGCGCTGAGGCTCCTGTAGCAGAAGCACCCGCTGAGGCAACTGCCGAGGTTGCTGCTGAGTAAGCAGACTGATTCTAATTTGCAATAATAGGGGTCGTTCCGTCCGTGAGGGTGGAACGGCCCCCTATATTTAGAATACAGTTCTATTTTTTGACGAGTCAGTTTTTTCAATGTATATTTTAACACAAACATTAGGTAAGTGATCTTGATTGATACTACTGATAAGAAGCGGTGTTGATAAGAAGTAGTGTTATACAGTTTTATATTGTTTTTTCGTCAGAAACAAACTATAAATTTTATTGATGCATATGAATATATTACTTCCTTGTAATTACACTCTTCACATCAAGTTATTAGAATGAAAACTTACTTTTAAATTTAGTTCTTATGAAAAAGATTATTTTTTTGTTAGCTTCAGTATTATTGCTTGAGAGTTGCACTAGAAGAACGTTCTATGGTAGTACACATGGAATGTGGGCAGGAGCAACTATTGGTGGTGCTCTTGGTGGTCTTATGGGTGGGCGCCATGGCCATAATTTTGGAACTGTCATCGGTGTAATTGCTGGTGCTGCTGCGGGTGCTATTGCTGCTGATGCGGCTGAGGCAGCAGAACAACGTCGTTACGATGAATATGTACGTGACTATGATCGTTCGTCACATTACTCTAACCGTTCTGCGCGTAGTGTTGAAGGACATTCTTATGGCGATAGTGGTTCTACTGTAGAGAAGGTTTATAGCCCTCTTACTATTCGTAACCTTCGCTTTATTGACGATGGTGGTAATCAGATTGTAAACAGAGGTGAGGATTGCAAAATAATCTTTGAACTTTGTAACAATACCGACGACACCTTGTATGATGTTGTCCCCTATGTAAATGAAATTAGTGGTAACAGTCATGTCTTTTTGTCTCCCAGCACTCGTATAGAGGTTGTCAAGCCAGGGGATGTGGTTCGCTATACTTGTTCGCTTCGTGCTGACAATAGACTCTCAAAAGGCATTCTTAATTTCCGTATTGCAGTTTCTTATGCAGAAGGTGATTTTGTGACTCTCCGTGAGTTCTCTTTGCAAGCAGCTAAATAATCGATGCTATCTCGTTTTCGTTTAATATAAATGAAGGCGATGATATGAATAAAGTTTTTGAAGGGTGATGTTTTTACGTCACCTTTTTTATTTACATCTAAGAACGTGTAAGGCGATGATATTGACAACGCAAGATGTTTCAGCCACCTTTTCTTCTGTGTCTGTACTCAAATGCGTTCTCCACGGATCAGTATCCTGTTTAGCAACTCTAAGTATTATCTTTAGACATCGTAAGTATCCTGTTTAGCAATTCTAAGTATCATTTTTTAGATATCGTGAGTATAATAGATATGATATCTAACCGTAATGAATCAAATCGGAGAACGACGGCATAGAGCATTGTAAGCAGATGATTCCATTCTTTGTGATTGTTATATAGGTTTTGTGGTTAAAACAAAGATAACAATTAGGGCTGACTCCGCAAAATGGAATCAGTCCTGTCTTTTGTTAATGATTTAATCTCGTTTAGTGGAAAGTAATAGATAGAAATACATATTACTGTATAAACTTTTTTTTGATTTTTACCATTCTTTGTCCCAAATGCTATTTACTTTTGGAACATCAGTATTTTCAAAATTGTATTCTGACTTTACATCAAAGTCTCCGTCTTCCCCTGTTCCTATATAACTTGATTCAAGAATAGTGTCTTCTTGCAAGAGATCCACTACAATATTACAAGGTAAAATATATTTCTTCCTCATAGCTCCGATGTACTAATAAATGATATACTTCTTCCCATTTTTCACGTATATCCCCTTTCTTACATTGAGAAGCTTACGACCACTGAGATCGAACAATTCAGGATTTTTCACCTCGTAAGAGGTTTCTCTTATCATGGTCTGCGGATTCTCTTCTGACGTTTGCTCTTCATCGAAAACACAAATTTTCACCTCGTTTATTTCTTTTCGATTACCTTCTCTGTCTGTAACTGATAGATACCAACGGAAGGGGGTAAGATTACTGGTTTCTGATGCGGCATGTTTAAGAGAGCCTCCACCCAATGCGTAATAACCATTATAAATCATGTCACCGCCTGTTATCGTATGATAAGTACCAAAAAAGGTGAACTGAGAGTTCCAACTTGTCACGTCGAAACTATTTTCTTTAGCCTCATACAAGGTAATGTTGCTCAACTTGATTGTCTTTTTGCCTATAGTCTTCGCTTTGATGACATAGGGAGTATTAGGATCAATGTGTCCATTCTTCATTTTGATTACTTCCAATTCTGTACGGTCTATAACGCCATCGTCATCGTCATCCCATTGGTGGACATCATTCAAACGGGCTATTTCAAATTCATCCTTCCAACTATCATAATCCATTGAGAACGGCACGTACAATGCTTGCCAATTAGTATTATTGAACATGCGAGTGTAAGATATGTTTATATCCTTCTTTTGTGATGGATTATCAAATGGTGTTGCATCTGTTATATCAACATTTGAAGAAGCGACATACACCATAATAGTTTGAATCTCTTGACGTGCATTAGCAGTGAATGTCACGCTTGTCGTGTTACCTGTCCATGTTGCGCCTTTCTGCTCGCCACAATCTGCTGCTATTTCAGAGACTTCATTGCCACTAAATAAAATCTTTGTAATAGGTGAATTTGCTTGACTTGTGGTGATTGTAAGTGTGGCATTCCTCAATACATGCAACTCATACTTACCTTCTTCTGTAGTGTAGAGACGTATAGAACCCGTACCACCAAACGAAAGTCTCAAATCCTCCTTACTGAAAGTAATAAGTTTTACCGATACATAATCATCGAGTTCCTCACTTGGTTCTACCGCAGGATTCAGCATCGAAGGAACCGTAAAATCAAACGTGTATTCAGAAGATACCAAATCGTCATTATCATTTCCATTGTCATCTTCATCTTCGCCTTTATCTTTATCTTTATCGTCGTCTGTTGTGTTTTGGGGAAGTTCACTTAGTGGCAAAATATTGCCCCAGGCATACCATGGCGCCGTGTTGGAATATGCTTCAACGGCATTGTCTGGAACGTATAGATACCCATTTCTGTATTTTGTGTTGAAAAAATAGTCCGCATCAACAACTGGAGGTACAGGATCCTGGAGAGACATTACACTCAATTCCGTGCTGCCCTTAAAAACATCCGTGTTAGAATCTGGGAAATAGCCCTTAAAATGAATTGCAGACAATGCATCTCCGAAAGCAAAGGGCTCTATTTTTGTAACGGAGTTTGGAATGTAAATTGCCGCCATATTGCTACACCCCTCAAAGGCATGAGTGCCAATAGTAGTCACATTGTCACTGAGTGTGAACGATGTCAGGCCGCTACATTCGTAGAACGCATAATCACTAATGGATGTTATGTCGTCACTAAGAATAACGGACTCCAGATTAAAACACCCAGAAAAAGCTCTAGAAAACAATTGTCTTCCAGTTAATGTCACATTTTTCAGGGCAGAAGGAATGTATGAGGTCATAGTTGTAAAGGCACTGCCATTGAGAAATCTCTGTGTTACCTTAACTCCCCCTTCATAGCTGGTAGAACCAAAGATGTAACCAAACCACGTGGAAGGCGTGTCCGTTGTTGCACTAGCGGACCCTCCCACAAATGGAATGGTCATTGACTCAATACCGCTGCATCCAAGAAATGCAGAACTTCCTATGGATGTCACAGAGTTAGGGATGGATACTGATGTTAGGCCACTACAGTTAGCGAAAGCATTATTTCCGATGGATGTCACATTACCGCTAAGCGTGAACGATGTCAAGCCGCTGCAGTTTGCGAAAGCATAATTGCCAATTGATGTCATATTACCGCAAAGCGTGAATGATGTCAGGCCACTACAGTTAGCGAAAGCATATTCACTTATGGTAGTCACATTGTCACTGAACCCAAACGATGTTAGTCCGATGCAACCATCAAAAGCATGAGTGCCAATGGATGTCACATTATCGCTAAGCGTGAACGATGTTAATCCGCTACATCCGTAGAACGCATATTGACCAATGGAAGTTATGTCATCACTAAGATTGACAGATTCCAGATTAGAACACCCAGAAAAGGCTCCATTAAACAATTTTCCTCCTGTTACGGTCACACTTTTCAGGGCAGAAGGAATGCAAGGACTACTGATTGAAAAGCTATCATGATTTCTAATCCTTTGTGTCACCTTACTCCCTCCCTCGTAGCTGGTCGATCCAAATATATAGCCAAATAATGTGGAAGATGAAGCAGCTGTTGCACTAGCGGATCCTCCCACAAATGGAATGTTAATTGACTCAATGCCACTGCAAGCATTGAAAGCAGAACTTCCTATAGATGTCACGGAATTAGGGATGGATACTGTTCTCAGGTTAGAGCAACCCTCAAAGGCATAAGTGCCAATGGATGTCACATTATCATTGAAATCGAATGATGTTAGGCCGCTACATCCAGAGAAAGCATATTCGCCAACAGTAGTCATATTGTAACTGAGAGTAAATGATGTCAAACCACAACACCCTTCAAAGGCATGATTGCCAATGGATGTCAAATTATCGTTAAGTGTGAACGATGTCAGAGCACTACACCCTTCAAAGGCATGATTGCCAATGGATGTCACATTGTCGCCAAGCGTGAACGATGCCAATCCGCTACAACCATAAAACGCATAATCACTAATGAAGGTTATGTCATCACTAAGAATGACGGATTCCAGATTAGCACACCCATAAAAGGCTCTATTAAACAATTTTCCTCCTGTTACGGTTACGCTTTTCAGAGTGGAAGGAATAATGTAATCCGTACTAGACTGTGAAACCTGAACTCCCCCCTCATAGCTGGTGGATCCAAAAATATAGCCAAATAATGTAGTGGATGAGAATGTTTTTGCACTCGCGGATTCTCCCACAAATGGAATGTTCATTGACTCGATACTACTACAACCAGAGAAAGCAGAACTTCCAATAGATGTCACAAAGTTAGGGATGAATACTGATGTCAGGCCGCTGCAGTTAGCGAAAGCATAATTGCCAATGGATGTCACTTTATCGCAAAGCATGAACGATGTTAGTCCGATGCAGCCATCAAAAGCATGTTCGCCAATGGATGTATTATTACCGCAAAGCGTGAACGATGTCAGGCCGCGACAGTTAGCGAAAGCATATTCACTTATGGTAGTCACATTGTCACTGAACCCAAACGATGTTAGTCCGATGCAGCCATCAAAAGCATGTTCGCCAATGGATGTTACATTATCGTTAAGCTCAAATGATGTCAAGCTGCGACAGTTAGCGAAAGCATATTCACTTATGGTAGTCACATTGTCACTGAATCCAAACGATGTTAGTCCGATGCAGCCATCAAAAACATGCTTACCAATGGATGTCACATTATCACTAAGTTCAAATGATGTCAATCCGCTACAGCCATAAAATGCATAATCACCAATGGATGTCACATTATCGCTAAGTTCAAATGATGTCAATCCGCTACAGCCATAAAATGCATAATCACTAATGGATGTTACATTATCGCTAAGTTCAAATGATGTCAATCCGCTACAACCATAAAATGCATAATTACTAATGGAAGTTATGTTATCACTAAGATTAACGGATTCCAGATTAGCACACCCATAAAAAGCTCCATAAACCAATTTTCCTCCTGTTACGGTTACGCTTTTCAGAGCGGAAGGAATGTAGGCCGTTGTCCCAGAATATGAGTCCGAAAGACCTTTGTACCTCTGCGTTACCTTAACTCCCCCATCATAGCTGGTGGATCCAAAGATATAACCAAACAACGTGGAAGATGATGCTGTTGTTGCACTCGCGGATCTTCCCACAAATGGAATGGTCATTGACTCGATACTACTACAACCAGAAGATTTGCAAGTTTCTTTATATCAACTACATACACTTTAAAAGGTAGAAAAGTGAAATCGAAAAATTTGCAATTGATAATAAAGTCGAAAATTTAACATTTTTATCCAAATTTTACAACAAAAAACACAAAAATGTGCAGAATTTAAGTTGCTATTACGGCTTAAATAAAAGTTTCCTCGATGGTCACTCCAATATTACTATACAATCAACAATAAAAGATCTACGATTTCAAAACTGTTCCTTCATTTTTATTGAAA
>JAZLKL010000003.1:0-25521 GCA_045597585.1 Bacteroidaceae bacterium
ATAAATTATTGCCATAATCTGACCCCACCTAACATACGCAAAGTGTCCGCTGAAAGCTTCTCTTTTTCAGCGGACACTTTTTGCAGTTGCCAGCGGACCGAATCCGCGAAATTTTCCAACAGGTGATTCTATGGAAATTAGAAAAAAATGTGTTATTATTTACTTTTATTGAAATTGTAAAATAAGGGTATTTCTTTTTAAGAACCCATAGAATCACCTGTCACCAGACACTATTTTGATGGCAAAGCAGTGCTTGCGGAATAGTGTGAAGATATTGTTGTGCAACTTTTATTGGTGGGACGTTGTTCTGCCTATGCCGTGGTGAACTATTATAAAATCAAAATGAAAAATGTATTTCCAACAGCAAGATGGTGTTTAGCCGCCAGAAAAAATCACGTGTCTTTTCAGACTACACTGGTATATAAAAAAAAGAGGTTGTCATCCCGACAACCAATCTTTTTCCTAACCTTAAATCTAATACCATGAAAAACTGATGCAAAGGTACGGCTTTTCTTGATAATGGCAATACCTGTAGGCTAAAAATTCAAGAAACATGCTGAGTTCTTGATTTATGTCAATGAGGGGCAATAATCCCCCTCTCTAATCCATTCTGTCGCGATAGTCCTCGTAGTGGTATTCGCGGAGCATTTCAAGCTTGCCATCCTCGTGGAGGAGGGCGATGCTGGGATGATGAATGCCGTTGAACATGGTGGTCTTGACCGTGGTGTAGTGAATCATGTCCTCGAAGATGAGCTGTTCGCCCAGCTGAAGCTCGTGGTCGAAACGCCATGAACCCATGAAGTCGCCACTCAGACAACTGTTGCCCCCCAGTCGGTAGATGTGCTTGTCAGCATCCGCTTCGGTGGGTATGTAGCCCTCAATGGTTTCTGCACCACGCACCTTAGGCCAGTAGGGCATCTCCAGACAGTCGGGCATGTGGCAGGTAAAGCTCACGTCGAGTATGGCCGTGCGTATGCCGTGGTTGCTCACTATGTCCACCACGCTTGCCACCAAGGGACCCGTCTGCCAGGCAAAGGCGCTGCCCGGCTCGAGCACGATGCTGAGGTTAGGGTAACGCTCACGCAGGGCCCGCAGCGTGTCGATGAGCAAAGGCACGTTATAGTCCTTGCGCGTCATCAGATGTCCGCCTCCCAGGTTGAGCCACTTGAGGCGAGGCAACCAGTGTCCGAAGCGCTCCTCCACGTGCACCAGCGTGTCGCAGAGGTCTTCGGCGCTGCTCTCGCAATGGCAATGGCAATGGAAGCCCTCGATGTCGGAAGGCAGCTCGTGCGGAAGGTCGGCCGACAGGATGCCGAAGCGCGAACCCGGTGCACAAGGATTGTAGAGGTCCGTCTCGATGGCACTGTGCTCGGGGTTGACGCGTATGCCTATGCTCACCCTTGCCTCGGGATGCTGGGCGTTGTGCCCGGCCACCTGAGCGCGAAAACGCTCGTACTGCGAGAGCGAGTTGAAGGTGATGTGACTGCTGCATTGCAGGAGCGTGGGGAAGTCGCGCTCGGTATAGGCGGGCGAGTAGGTGTGTGCCCGTGAGCCAAACTCCCGGAAGGCCAGCAGCGCCTCGTAGGGTGAGCTGGCAGTGGTGTGCTGTATGTACTCGCGGAAGATGGGGAAGGTCTTCCAGAGGGCAAAGGCCTTGAAGGCCAGTATGACTTCGGCACCGCTGCGCTGTGCCACGTCGCGGATGAGCGAGAGGTTACGGCGCAGCAAGCGCTCCTCCATAATATAAATAGGTGTGTTGAGATTCAGTTGTTGCATTCTACTAAGCTATGTAATGTGTGATTTGGCGACAAAGGTAAACAAAAAATGTCATAGTAGGGCATTATGTGTGCAAAAACCGTCCACAAGATAGCTTATAATCGTTTTTTTTAGTAATTTTGTATTCAGCTTTGTGCAACTCCCGGCATAAGCCTGCTTGCTGCACACTCCGCAAAAAGAAAAGATGAATCCATGATTACCGAACAACATATATTAGCCGACATGAGAGTGCTGCAACTGCTCTCGCAGACATTTCCCACCCCCGAGGCAGCCAGTACCGAGATTATCAACCTCAAAGCCATACTGAACCTGCCCAAGGGCACCGAGCACTTCATGGCCGACATACACGGCGAGCACGAGGCTTTTCTGCACATACTGCGCAACGCCAGCGGAAACATCAAGCGTAAGGTGAAGGAGTTGTATGACGGAGAGCTTACGCGCGAGGAGATACGCGAGCTGTGCACTTTGATATATTACCCCGAGAAGAAACTCGAGATTATCAAGGCCAGCGAGGAAGACCTCACGAAGTTCTACTCCATCACGCTGAAACGCCTCATACCCATCTGCCAGGTGGTGAGTGCCAAGTACACGCGAAGCCGCGTGCGCAAGGCCCTGCCCAGGGAGTTTGCCTACATCATAGAGGAACTGCTGCACGAGTCGCCCAGCGACCTCAACAAGCAAGCCTACTGGGACAGCATCCTGGAGAGCATCATGGAGACGGGGCAGAGCGACTCGTTTATTATAGCCATCTCATACGTCATACAGCGCCTCAGCGTGGAGCAGTTGCACATACTGGGCGACGTTTTCGACCGTGGTCCTGGTGCCCACATCATCATGGATCACTTGTTGGGTTACCATAACTTTGACTTCCAATGGGGTAACCACGATGCCTTGTGGATGGGTGCAGCGGCGGGCAACGATGCCTGCATTGCCAACGTGCTGCGCCTCTCGCTCCGCTTTGGCAACATGGCCACGCTGGAGGATGGCTACGGCATCAACCTGCTGGCACTGGCGGCACTGGCCATGGATCTCTATGCCAATGACCCCTGCACGCTCTTCGCCCCCAAGGTGGATGCCCGAAAGACCACCCTCAGCCAGAAACAGATACGCCTCATAGCCAAAATGCACAAGGCCATCACGGTGCTGCAGTTCAAGCTTGAGGGAAGACTCATAGCACAGCGTCCTGAGTGGAGGATGCAAGACCGTCGTGTGCTCGAACATATTGACTTTGAAAAGCATACCTACACCCTTGAGGGCAAGGAGTACCCCTTGCTCGACAACCTCTTTCCTACCATCAACCCTGCCGACCCCTATGCCCTCACGGCGGAGGAGCAGGATCTTGTGGAGAAGCTTCATCACTCGTTTCGTGTGTCGGCCAAGTTGCAGAAACACATCAAGTGCATCCTGCAGCATGGCTGTATGTATGCCATCTGCAACAGCAACCTGCTCTTTCATGCCTCCATCCCCCTCAATGCCGACGGCACGCTGCGAGAGGTGGAACTGCTTGGTCAGCGCCTGAAGGGTAAGGCGCTGATGCACCAGATAGGCATGGTGGTGCGCTCGGCCTTCACCACCGACACGCCCAAGGCGCTCCGTCAGTTTGCCATCGACTACTTCTGGTATCTGTGGTGTGGGCCCGACTCTCCGCTCTTCGACAAGTCAAGGATGACTACCTTTGAGCGATACTTCATAGCCGACAAGGCCACGCACACGGAGGAGAAAGGTCACTACTACCTGATGCGCGACAATGCGCAGATATGCGACTACATTCTCGATGCCTTTGGGGTGGTGGGCGAGAAGCGTCACATCATCAACGGCCATGTGCCCGTGCATGTGGCTCAGGGCGAGAACCCCATCAAGGCAGGTGGTAAGCTGATGGTCATCGATGGAGGTTTTGCCGAACCTTACCATCACACCACGGGTATTGCCGGCTACACGCTGGTGTATCACAGCCGTGGCTTCGAACTCATTCAGCACGAACCCTTTACAAGCACCAAGGAAGCCGTTCGCCTGGGTACCGACATCAAGAGCAGCAAGCAGATTGTAGAGATGACGGGTCAGCGTATGATGGTGCGCGACACCGACAAGGGTCGCATCATCAGGGAGCAGATTAAGGAACTCGAGGAACTGCTCTATGCCTACCGCCATGGTTTGATGAGGTGATGTTTTTTTGCAAAAACATTTGCAATTTGCCTAAAAGTTTCGTATCTTTGCAAATGGGAAAAACAATCGATTTTCCTGTGTTTTTCCTCCAATCATCACCCTGTCAGCGCACAATTGGCTTACGTGTGGCTTACGTCAAAACACGTAAGCCAGACGTAAGCAAAGCGTGTTCAACCCGAGTGCAACCCGAAGGATGACCGAAGCATCATTGAAAGAAGTTGACAATAAAATAAGGAGAATAACTTTTTGAGCTATTCTCCTTATTATTTTATGTTGTCCGAAACTTGAATTACTTCTTGTTCAGAGCGAGGTCAACGTTAACGGCACAAGCTACAGAGCAACCTACCATGGGGTTGTTACCAATACCGAGGAAGCCCATCATCTCAACGTGTGCGGGAACTGAAGAAGAACCTGCGAACTGAGCATCTGAGTGCATACGACCCAGAGTATCGGTCATACCGTAAGAAGCAGGACCTGCAGCCATGTTATCGGGATGCAAGGTACGGCCGGTACCACCACCAGAAGCTACTGAGAAGTAGGGCTTACCAGCGCGGGTACGCTCCTTCTTGTAGGTACCTGCTGTGGGGTGCTGGAAACGGGTGGGGTTGGTTGAGTTACCAGTGATAGAAACGTCAACGTCCTCCTTCCACATGATAGCTACACCCTCGCGAACATCGTCTGCACCGTAGCAGTTAACTGCTGCACGGGGACCGTTAGAGTAAGCGATGCGCTTAACCTCCTTCAACTCGCCGGTGAAGTAGTCGAACTGTGTCTGTACGTAGGTGAAACCATTGATACGGCTGATGATCATGGCAGCGTCTTTACCAAGACCGTTGAGGATGCAACGGAGAGGCTTGTCGGCTGGTCTTGACTTGTTGGCCATCTGAGCAATCTTGATAGCACCCTCGGCAGCAGCGAATGACTCGTGACCTGCGAGGAAAGCGAAGCACTTGGTTTCGGGCTCAAGCAGACGGGCAGCGAGCTCACCGTGGCCGATACCTACCTTACGGTCGTCGGCAACAGAGCCTGGGATGCAGAAGCTTTGCAAGCCCTCGCCAATGTAGTTGGCAGCCTCCACAGCGTCCTTAGCCTTCTCCTTGAGAGCGATAGCGGTACCTACTACGTAAGCCCACTTAGCGTTCTCGAAGCAGATCATCTGGGTCTCCTCACAAGTCATGTAGGGGTCCAGACCAGCAGCCTCACAAATCTCGTTAGCCTCCTCGATAGAAGCAATACCGTGCTTATTCAAACATGCCAAAATCTGCGCAATACGACGGTCCTGGCTCTCAAACTTTACTTCACGTATCATAACTACATTTACAATTTTATAATTTACAATGTACCATTTACTATTTATTTATTTATTTAACAATTCTTATTACCATTCAATGGGTTGGTTTACCTTATTCCTCATGGTTATGATGGCCTTGGTAATGATGCTTACAAGTTCTTTGTTTTCTTGAACTAGACTGTTCATCCTGTCCGTGGGCATTATTCCACTTTCTATGATTAACTCGAGCCATCTGAGTGTCTCGTCCAAATTCCTCTTCAACCATTTTCATCTTGTTCAGAAAGTCTTTCTCGGACTTTGCAATACAAGCTGCACTGTAGTTGGCATAGGGTGAAGTGCCTGAGTGAATGACCTGTTTGGCAAGTGTTATCGAAGAGAGGTTGTGGGGCATTGAGTCTGCAAGTTTGATGATTCGTAATGCAAACTGCTTGAATCTGGCTTGCAACTCAACTTTGTCCATTGAATTGTAAATTGTAAATTGTTAAATTGTAAATGGAATTAGTCCTTGCGGGGATCAATACTCTTAACAGCACCGTCCTCAGCCTTGGTGCGGCCATAGGTACCGGTAACACTCTTCAGAGCCTCGTCAGCGGGAACACCCTTCTTGATAGCGTCCATGAACTTGCCCATGTGAACGAACTCGTAACCACAAACCTGGTCGTCGCTGTCGAGGTACATCTTGGTGATGTAACCCTCGGTGAGCTGGAGGTAACGGGTACCCTTAACCTTGGTACCATAGAGAGTACCGGTTTGAGAGATAAGACCCTTACCGAGGTCCTCAAGACCTGCACCGATCATCAAACCGCCCTCAGAGAAAGCTGACTGGGTACGACCGTAAACAATCTGGAGGAAGAGCTCGCGCATAGCGGTGTTGATAGCATCGCAAACGAGGTCAGTGTTCAAAGCCTCGAGGATGGTCTTGCCGGGCAGGATCTCAGAAGCCATAGCTGCTGAGTGAGTCATACCTGAGCAACCGATGGTCTCAACGAGAGCCTCCTCGATAACGCCGTCCTTCACGTTCAAGGTCAGCTTGCAGGCACCCTGCTGGGGAGCACACCAACCAATACCGTGGGTCAAACCACTGATGTCCTTAATCTCTTTTGCCTGAACCCACTTGCCCTCTTCGGGGATGGGAGCAGGACCATGGTTGGGGCCTTTTGCCACGCAACACATGTTCTGTACTTCGTGTGAATAAACCATAATAATTTAATATAAATTGGTATTTGTTTAACAAATCTATGTGCAAAAATAGTTAAAAATAGGTATTCCGCCAATAAAATCTCTGTTTTTTTTATGAAAAGACCATAAAAAACGAGGAATTTAGTATCTTTGCATGGCAAAACAGAGGGCCAGTTTCGTGAAATTATGGTTGCTCTTGTGCATTAAAGTAAAGATTTAGACAATGGAAATTAGGATACCGGAACCCGAGATTATAAAGGCCGCCGAGGAGGGTATGGATGCCTTCCTTGAACTGTTTCGTCAGCACACACTCGAAGCCATTGGGGGTGAACTGAATGCCGAGTCGATGCAGAAGCTTACGCCCGACCAGATTACCCTGCTTGCTTATATGATTGTGCGTGAGGAGGTAATGGATGGTGGGTTCGTACAGTTGATACACAACGGATATGGCCCTTTCATCTTCCTCAATCCCTTTGCCAAAGCAATGCGATTGTGGGGAGCACACGACTTCCAGAAACTCATCTACCGTGGGCGCAAACTCTTTGAAACTTACGGAGATGAGCTTACAAAGGACTGCACCGACGAGGAGTTTATGGCTCTCTTTGAGCAGTACCCCGAGTTTGATGACCTTGACGACGAGTTCATCGAGATGGAAGAGGACGTTACCGAATTGGTAGCTCGCTATGTGGACGAGCACCTCAGTGGCTTTGCAACACCCATTAAAGGATGATTTATTGTTATGGCAAAGAAAGAAGTTAAAAAGAACTACGCGATACAGATTAAGAATAAGCGAGCAGAGTTTGACTATCTGCTTCTCGACCAGTACACGGCAGGCATCGTGCTTACCGGTACTGAGATAAAGAGCATACGTCAGGGCAAGGCATCGCTTGTGGATACCTTCTGCTACATCCGCAACGGAGAGGTGTGGGTGAAGAATATGTATATTGCCCAGTACAAGGAGGGTTCGTACAATAATCATGTGGAGCGACGCGACCGTAAGTTGCTTCTCAACAAGAAGGAGATCCGTAAACTCCTCAACGGAGAGAAGACACCCGGCTTCAGCATCGTGCCCACCTTGCTTTTTGTCAACGAGAACGGTTTGGCCAAGCTCGACATCTTCTTGTGCCGAGGCAAGCGCGAATACGACAAGCGACAGACGCTCAAGGCCAAGGATGACAGACGCGAGATGGACAGAGCGTTCAAGAAGAGTTATTGATAGTTTAATTAGGTGAAAAGGTTCATTCTTCATATACTTATCGCGGCTTTTGTGCTTTGCATGGCATCATGTGCACGGCATGAGGCGAGGGAGTGTGTGGATGAACTGCCCGACATCTTCCCTGACTATACCGAGGTGACGGTGCCTCACACCATAGCTCCCCTTAACTTTCAGGTGAAGGGAGCTGAATTTGTTCGTGTGAAGTTGACGAATGCAAGTGGTGCCTCGATGGTGTGCGAAGGCGACGGAAGCATCAGCTTTGACGAGACGGAGTGGAAAGAACTCATCGGCAACGGTGGCGATGTGAAGGTGGAGGTCTCCGTGTGGCATGAGAAGCATCCCGAGGGTGCCACATACCGTGCGTTCTTCATCCACGTCAGTAAGGACGACATTGACCCTTGGGTGATGTATCGACTGCTGCCTCCTGGTTATGAAGGGTGGAACAAGATGGGCATCTACCAGCGTGAACTATCGTCGTTCGACGAACGAGTGCTGATTGACAACTCCGCCGATCGCTCCAAGTGTATGAACTGCCATGCTGTGGCCAACTATAATCCCGAAAACTTTACTTACCACCTGCGTGGCGAGCAAGGTGGTACCATGGTGCAGCATAATGGCAAGATGGAGTGTTTCGACCTTAGGCAACTTACCGGCGGTAAGCATGGGTCGCACAACGCATGGCATCCGTCGGGGCGCTACATAGCCTTCTCGTCCAACAGTACGAAGCAGATTTTCTATGGTCGCAGTCAAGACAAGATTGAAGCCTTCGATGTATGGTCGGACCTCTTCCTCTATGACGTGGAGCAACATAAGGTGCTGATGGACGAGCGTTTCAACGACGAATTGCAATGGGAGACGCATCCTGCCTTCTCGCCCGATGGCAAATGGCTCTATTTCTGCGTGGCAAAACCCGTTCACATGCCCGAGGAGTGCGAACGGTTGCACTATGACATCGTGCGTTGCCCCTTCGTGCCCGAAACAGGTCAGCTGGGTGAGGTTGACACCGTGTATTGCGCCCATAGACTGGGTGGTTCGGCCTTGATGCCGCGCCTCTCGCCCGATGGCAAATATATGCTCTTCACACAGGCACAGAACGGTGGATTCCACCTCTATCACAAAGAGTCGGATTTGCAGATGATGGCGCTGACACCTTCGCTTGGGCACACAGACGTGCAAGGCATTGATACCCTTCGTGATGAGATGAGCGATGAAGCTCCGTACCGCCTTATCGACTGCACCCCTCTACATAGCCCTCAAGCCGAGAGCTTTCATGCCTGGAGCAGCAACGGCCGGTGGATGATGTTCAGTTCCAAGCGCATCGACGGACGCTATACCCGTCTGTTCATCGCCCATTGGGACGGACACGAATGGTCGAAGCCATTCCTCCTTCCGCAGCGTGAAGCCGAGCAGAACACGTTGCTCATGATGGCATACAACGTGGGAGAGTTCCTGCAACGTCCCGTCATACTGAAAGAATAATACAACAACCACTCAATTTGATAATTGCACAATATACGATACACACATTTTTACGATGAAGCCACAGAAGAAGGTTAAGCGCAGAATTTCGCCTATGAAAGGCACGCTGATAGGTTTGGCGTGCTTTGTGGTGGCGTATGTGTGTGTGGTAGGCCTTCGCTACGACGACATCCTGCGCATGATGGAAGCCCACAGTTGGGTTGACGAGTGGTGGCTACAGCTGTTCCGATGGCCAATGTTGGGTGCCCTTGTCATGTGTCTGCCTATGGCTGGCTGCGGTTTGCTTGTGGCATGGTTGCTCAAGTGCGTGCGTCGTCCCCGTTGGGCGCCTTTTTCCTTGTTGCTTCCCTGCGTGCTGGCTTACCTTTACCCACCCAAGAGCAATGCACAGCTGCCCGACTACCGCTTGTTTTCCAGCGATATGAACGATGACGAGATGGTAACGGGTTACATACGTATGGCCGACGAACAGCAATGGCAGCCTTTGCTCGATGCTCTTCGTTATGACAACAACCTCAACACACCTTTGGGCTTACGCTATGCCCTGCTTGCCGAGAGTGCTCTGGGGCGTTTGCCCGACGTGCTTTTCAGCTACCCCGTACATTCGGCCGACGACTTCCTGTTTCGAGGTGCTCGCGAGGCGGTGCCCGTTCAGTTCAACCGTCAGTTCTATGCCAACCTTGGAGTGTACGACGAAGCCTTCCATCATGCCATGGAGTATGGTTTGTTGCAGAAGGAGGGTTGCTGCCTCTATACTCTGCGTCAACTTGTGGATTATGCCTTGGAGGAGGGTGACTGGCAAGTGGCCGACAAATACCTTGCCATCCTCAGCCAAACCTGGTTTGATGGCAGTTTCGTGAAGGAACAACGTGCCCGTATGGAACAAGTGCGAAGTGACCAGCAACGTGCCGAGGTGGAAGCCGACAGTACCGTGCTTCGTCCGCTCCGTGCCGACAACTACGTAGGGCTTTATCCATTGCGCAGTGAGATGGTTCGCCTGGCATACTATGGTGTGGGTGACCGACAGAAGACGGTAGATTATCTGCTATGCATTGCCTTGCTCGACAAGAATCTGGATCTGTTTTACAAGATACTCACACAATTCCCCAACTACCAGAATCGTTCATTGCCAAGTACCTATCAACAAGCCTTCGACATACTGCAGTCGCAGGGACAAGCCTTGACCGATGCCCCCTATGGCACGTATGCCTATTACTACTACAATGTGCCTGTGACGGAAGATGAGGGAACGGTAATCATGAGGGATATAAATTAAGATTTAACGGTTTATTTGCGATTACTCGGTATCTCGATAAATCGAGAAAACGGTAGCTCGAAGAATCGGTAACTCGATAAATCGAGAAATAATATAAAATAAGTATGATGAAGATTAACGATATAATAAAAGATAGAATGCTGTGTCTGGATGGTGCTATGGGTACTATGATTCAGACGTATAATCTGCGTGAGGAGGATTTCCGTGGTGAGCACATCCCTGAGGGATATTCGCTCTCTGCCACCATGCAGTCGGTGCTGCGCGATATTCCCGGTCAGCTGATGGGTAATAACGACCTGTTGGTGCTTACCCGTCCTGATGTCATCAGCGACATCCATCGCCGTTACCTTGAGGCAGGTGCCGACCTCATCACCACCAACACCTTCAGTAGTCAGTGCGTTTCGATGGCCGACTACCATCTCGAAGACTATGTGGTGGAGCTGAACCATGAAGCAGCACGCCTGGCACGTAAGGTGGCCGATGAGTTTACCAGACAGAATCCACAGAAACCCCGCTTTGTCATCGGTTCGTGTGGTCCTACCAACAAGACCACTTCGATGAGCCCTGATGTCAACAATCCTGCCCTTCGCTCGCTTACCTACGACGAACTCTGCGATGCCTACCAGGAACAGATCAAGGCGCTTGTAGAGGGTGGGGTAGATGCCATTATGCTCGAGACGTGCTTCGATACGCTGAACGTGAAGGCGGGCATCCGTGCCTTTGAGGTGGTACAAGAGCAGACTGGCATTGAGGTGCCTCTGATGATCAGCGTCACCGTGAGCGACAAGGCAGGACGTACCCTCTCCGGACAGACACTCGAAGCCTTTCTGGCAAGTGTGCAGCATGCTCCCATCTTCTCAGTGGGTTTGAACTGCTCGTTTGGTGCCAAGGACATGTTGCCCTGCCTGCGTACGCTTGCCACGAAGGCTCCCTATTACATCACGGCTCATCCCAATGCCGGATTGCCCAATACCATGGGTGGATACGACCAGACACCCGAGATGATGCGTCACGAGATGCGCGTATTCATTGAGGAGCGACTTGTCAACGTCATCGGTGGTTGCTGCGGTACTACGCCCGAACACATACGCGCCATGGCCGAGCTTATAGAGGAATGCGGTTCCTCGTCCTTGCATCATCGTGTCACCCCTGAAGAGTTGAACCACAGCGTGTGTTTGAGCGGTTTGGAACCTCTTGTGGTAAAGGGCAACGACAACGAAGCCACCTTCGTCAACGTGGGTGAGCGATGCAACGTGGCAGGAAGCAAGAAGTTTCTGCGTCTCATTGGCGAAGGCAGTTACGACGAGGCACTCAGCATAGCCCGTAAGCAGGTGGAGGATGGTGCGCTTGTCATCGATGTCAACATGGACGACGGCTTGCTTGATGCCGAGAAGGAAATGGTCAACTTTCTCAACCTTGTCAGCAGCGATCCCGACATCTGCCGTGTACCCGTCATGATAGACTCTTCCGAATGGAGCGTCATCCGCGCCGGTTTGAAGTGCTTGCAAGGTAAGGGTATTGTCAACAGCATCTCCCTGAAGGAGGGTGAGGACAATTTCTTGCAGCATGCACGCGAGGTACGACAGTACGGTGCTGCCGTTGTAGTAATGGCATTCGACGAGGAAGGACAAGCCACCACTTATGAGCGACGCATACAGGTGTGTGAACGTGCCTACCGCTTGTTGGTCGATAAGGTGGGCATGAATCCCATCGACATCATCTTCGACCCCAACGTCTTGGCTGTAGCCACGGGCATGCCAGAGCACGATGCCTATGCCTTCGACTTCATTCGCACCGTATGGTGGATTAAGCAGAACCTGCCCGGAGCACATGTGAGCGGTGGTGTCAGCAACCTATCCTTCTCGTTCCGTGGCAACAATTATATCCGTGAAGCCATGCATGCCGTGTTCCTGTATCATGGCCGTCAGCAGGGTATGGATTTCGGTATCGTTAATCCAGCCTCAAAGGTGATGTATGCCGATATTCCCGATGACCAACTCAAGGTGATCGAGGAAGTAATGCTCCGTCCCTCTGCCGAGGCATCAGAACGCCTCATCGAACTGGCTGGTGTATTGCTGGAGCAACAGAATGCCTTGAAGGAAGGTAAGGCCGTTGCCAAGGATGACACAGCGCAGTTGTCGCTCGAAGAACAGATTATCAATAAATTGCAAAAAGGAATTACCGATGGGATGGATGCCTTGATGGAGCAAGCCTTGCAGAAGTATCCTCGTGCCGTTGATATCATCGAAGGTCCGCTGATGGCAGGTATGAACCTTGTGGGGCAGCTCTTTGGTGAAGGCAAGATGTTTCTGCCCCAGGTGGTCAAGACGGCTCGCACCATGAAATGTGCCGTGTCGGTACTGCAACCCTACATCGAGGCACAGAAAGCCGAGGGAAGCGCTTCGGTGGGTAAGGTGCTGGTGGCAACCGTCAAGGGCGATGTACACGACATTGGCAAGAATATTGTGTCGGTAGTGATGGCTTGTAATGGCTATGAGATTATAGACATGGGTGTGATGGTTCCTGCCGAGGACATCGTCAAGAAGGCATTGGAGGAAAAACCAGACATCATCGGACTTAGTGGTCTAATCACTCCCAGCCTTGAGGAGATGGCACGTGTAGTGACTGAGTTGCGCAAGGCAGGGCTCTCCATACCCGTCATGATTGGTGGAGCCACCACTAGTCCTGTGCATACGGCTTTGAAGATTGCTCCTTCGTATGAAGGTCCTGTCATCTGGGTGAAGGATGCCTCTCAGAATGCTCCCCTGGCCAATAAGTTCCTAAGTCCCGAAACGGCACAGGAAGCCAAGTCAGAACTCGAAGCCGAGCAACAGAGATTACGTGAAGGAGCTTCTGAACCCAAGGAACTGCTCTCCATCGAGGAAGCAAGAGAGAAGAAACTGAAACTATTCTAATAGTTCATAGTTAATAATTCATAGTTCATAGTTACGTATTCAGTTCATAGTTGAGTCATCGAACTTTTTGCCTTCTTCTGCAGGCAAGTTGCGAAGTGACAAGTTGAACCTTTCCGCTATCATAGCGCAGAGCATATACATAGAAGTTGACATAATGAAGAAACAATTACGTGCTGAGATTCGTACTCGCAAGAAGCAAGCATCGTGTGAGGTGTTACTTCGTCAGTCGCATGAGGTGTGTGAGCGTATATTGCAACACCCTAAGTGGATGCAGGCAGACACCGTATTGCTCTATCATGCCCTGCCCGACGAACTCGATACTGCATGGCTCTTGCGGTCATCCGACAAGCGTATATTGCTTCCGGTGGTGGTAGATGATGACTTGGAACTGCGAGAGTATAAGGGAAACTTGCAGGTGGGTGCCTATGGTATTATGGAACCCAGCGAAGTGGGTTCAACGCTCGATTTTGATTCTTTGCTTTGTATCGTTCCTGGTATGGCGTTCGACCTTCAGGGGCATCGTTTAGGTAGGGGCAAAGGATATTATGACCGTCTTTTTGCAAAACTGTCGGATAAGTCATTGTACAAGATAGGGGTATGCTTCGACTTTCAGCTTCTTGATGCAGTTCCCTCCGAACCACACGACATCGTGATGGATGAGGTGATGGCGGGTTAATGTTTGCTCAATAGATAGCACAAATAAAGGAAGCCTACCACAACGATGGTACAGATAAGGAAAAGCATGTAGGTGGCTTTTCTTCCTCTTTCGCGACGGAACTGTCCCAGGGCAGGACCGTAGATTTTGTATGGGTCTTTTTTCTTTGCCATAGTGATAAGTATTTAAGATTATCTTTGTAATGACTAAACAATTGAATCCGGGTAATCAGATTCATATTGTATGTTTTGCAAATGTACAATTTTCTTTTTATTCCTACTAATTATTGTCCACAAAATCGACCGATGTTAGTGTTTTTATGCTAAATCAGGTGTAATTTGCTATTTGTCAGCAAAGGCTGCAAGTAATGACACTCTACTTGCAGCCTTTCTGTATGCGCGGTTATGCTGTAATGGCATGCCGTGCACGTTATCGTATTGCTAAGGTTCAATCACACCGAAGTTGCCAGGCAGATCCAAAGATTTGGGCATAAGGCTGATGACCGCATCACGGTTGCCGGTGATGGTCAATGCGGAATAGTTGCCCGAGAAGAAGCTTACTAAGCTCGCTTTGTCGCCTGTGGCTGTGGCATCGGCATCAGCACGCGTCTCATTCTTGTAGGTGAGCATCACGCCTCCCTTGCGAACCACACAAGCCTTCTCGTTGCCTATGATGAAGTTCACCGCTACATCGTTGTTCTGCAGTTCGTTGCTATTGTTGATGATGGCAGTAAACTCGAAGAGCATGTCGATGGTGCCCACGGCAAGCAAAGGAACGAACTTAGTAGCAGAGAACGTCTGAGGTGCGGGAGTGCCGGCACGCAGTTCCATAGCACCCATGAGGTAGGCATTTCGCCATGTTCCACTCTCGCTCTGGTAAGCCAACTGCTCCAGGGCGTCGGCACACAAGCGTCGAGCCTCCATGTTAGAGGGATCTGCATAGATGAGTTCCTTGGTGACCTGTGCCACCCACTGGTAGTCGCCCTTGGCAAAGTCGGCTCTTGCGAGGTTAAGCACACGCTGGGCATCGCCCATGTATTCTACCACCTTTTTGGCTGTCTCTACAGGAGGCAAGAGGTTCAGGTTCACGGGGTTTGCATCATACCATCCCATATACTTCTGGTAAACAGCCTTGATGTTGTGCGACAGTGTGCCGTAGTACTGACGGGTGTACCATACCTTGTCGAGCTTTTCAGGCAACTGCAGCATATTGGAGATTTCGGTTGAGGTATAACCTCTGTTCACATAGTGCAGCGTCTGGTCGTGGATAAACTTGTAGATAGAAGCTGTGTTCTCCAGATACTCGTTGACAACGCTGTTGCCCCAGTGTGGCCAGTTGTGGCTCTGGAATACTACCTGCGCATCCTTGCCAAACTTCTGCTTGGCTTCGAGGATGTAGTTGCACCAACCCTCTGCATCGCGCACCTCAGCACCACGAAGCGTATAGAGGTTGTGGAGTGTACCGGTACAGTTCTCGGCCATCCAGAGTGCGTTGTAGTCGTTGAAGTAAGCGTTCATCTCGGCAGGAGCCTCGGTACCAGGTGTAATCTGGAAGGTAACCTTGAGACCGTCGATGATGTATTCGCCCGTTTGTGTTACTTGGAAGGTAGGTGCAGCAAGACCAGCCACATCGTTGACCGACTGTCCCATACCGATACCCATAGCCATGCGTCCGGTCACTCCCTTAGGAAGGAATGCACCATACTGGTAGTTGGCACGGCGCTTCATGGCAGGACCTGCATATACGTTCTCGCTGATGACGTGCTTCATAAAGCCCTGAGGAACGATGACCGCAGTCTTGCCATTCTTTACCTGCTCCTCCAGGTCAAGACCTGCTTCGGCCACCTTGCAATCCTTCAACACCTCTGTGACACCACCGTAGTGGTCGATGTGGGAGTGGCTGATGATGACAGCGGCAATGTCTATGGATGAACCATGCAGATACTCGTTCTTGAAAAGGTCCATGGCTGCTTTGGCTGTGAAGTTACCCATCAGTACGTCGAAGATGATCCATCTGTTGTTGGGTGTCTTGATGAAAGTCATGTTGGCCATGTCATAGCCACGTACCTGATAGATCTTGTCGGGTATAACCTCGAACAAGCCAGAGCGCACGTTGCAGAGTGAGTTCTGCCACAAGCTGGGGTTTACGGTAGCGGGAGCCGCTCCCTCGTCATAGAGGAACTTAAAGTCGGCCATGTTCCATACCTCTTCGCCCTGGGCATTGCGTATGATGAGGTCGGGGGTTGACTTGATGCAACCACGCTTGGCATTCTCCAACTCGCTCATATCCTGAAAGTCCAGACGACTCATCCAGGCATCGTTCAGTTCCTTTGTCTTTGTGGTGGCTGTTTTGTTGGCCAGTGGGTTCTCGGGGTCAAAGTCTTCCTTTTCCTCCTTGTCAGCGGGAGCGCCCTCCTTGAAGAATACAAGGCTGTCCATGTCGCTGGCAAGCACCGTCTGCTTGGCTTCACCATTCTTGTAGATGCGGTAGCCTTGTGCGTTGGCATTCTCTGCCGATACGCAAAGAGCAAGTATTGAGCTAATTACATATTTTTTCATTTCTTTGTTATTTTAAAAACGTTTTTATCAGTTTTCATAACATACACTCCCTTGCGCAGCTGGCCAATGGCAATGGTCACTACACCATCGGAGCTTGCTTTGGCAGTTGCCAGGGTTTTACCGTCGGGGGTAAAGAGCACCATACTCTCGCATCCGCTGGCAGAAATCTTCTCGTTTGAGATGGAGAAGGAACCGTTGATGGGATTGTCAACCGTGGTGGCCAGTTCGGCTTCCTCGATGGTCATCTTGAGATAGTCGTCCAGCGGATACAGCACCTCAAGCTCGCCGCAGATAAGCTTCACGTCGTTGTCCGTAAACGATACCACGGGTTTCTGTGCCAGGTCGAATGCTGTCTGTCCTTTCGTCTCATAGATGACGACGCATAGCTTCCTTTCCGCAAAGGAGGACATGCCCATCATAAAGGCTAATAGAATAAAAACAATTCTTTTCATTTATATTGATTTGATTATTATTTTCTTCTCTGAGAGATCATCTCGTTTTATTTACTATTTGACGATTTACGATCTACAATTTATTTACGATTTTACAATTTACGATCTACCTTTTATTTATAATTTGATGATTTACGATCTATGATTTATTTACGATTCACGATTTATTTGTTTATTGTATGATTTTCATTTGGATGGGTTAGTTCAGTAAATAGTTAAATCGATAGATAAATAGTAAATAGTAAATAGTAAATCAGTAAATAGTAAATCAGTAAATAGTAAATCAGTAAATAGTAAATACATGAATGGTGAGCCTTTACTTCTTGTGGATTGTGGGAGGTGTCCAACTCTTCAATCCTTCGAGGTCGGGCAGGTAGAGTCGCATGAAGAGGTGGAATCCCTTGTCGCCGACGGGCAACCATATTGTACCGTCTTGTGAGTCTTTGAACGAGAGTGTCACATCGAGCGAACCATCGGCATTGAGGGTGTAGCTGCTACGGTCGGTGATGTTGTAGCGGTTGATGGGATTGTCGATGAGGTAGTCATCGTCGCCATAGGCGGTAATCGACCAGAAGCCGTGCTCAAGCAGCGGAGGCATTGAGTTGAAGTGCAGCACGTAGGTGTTCTCTCCGCTCAGCGCATTGCCCTCTGAGTCGTTGTCGGTTCGGGGATAGATGGCCACATCGTTGGTGTTGGCACCCAAGCCACCCAGAGCCACGGCTGCGCGGTAGTCATAGTCAGAACCAAAGTCGCCGATAGGCTCTATGAAGTACGACCAGATGCCGCCTATGCTCTTGCGATGCTTGTGGCCTATGGTTTGGGCGTCGGCCTTGAAAGCTGCCTTGATGGCATTGAACATCTGTTCGCCGTTCTCGATGTCGATTAACTTGAGGCCAGGACCTACACCCAGTTTCTTCAGGCGCTTCAGAATCTCGGTGTCGAAGCTGAGGGGTGGATTCTTCTCCATCAGTTCGTTGGCCTTGGTGAAATACTCGTTGAGCGACATCTTCATGCACTTCTGTACGGGGTTTACCTCTTTGGCTGCATCGAAGCTTCCGCGTGGAGCCACATAGTCGGCATTGCCATAAGCCGAGAGGGGATAAACCTTCATGGCATCCTGAATCTTCTTTATGTTCTCGTAGTCACCCTCGCCCTTGTTGACGATGCGTACAAGTCCCCATGTAAGGCTGGTGGGTGTCTCTACCAGTTTGACACCTTCGGGTACATTTACCTTCTGACCCTTCTTTGCGAACACGTATGTGCCACCTTCGTAGATCACCTTGACGGTGTTTGTCCATCCATCGAGCACCTGTACGTTGCAGAAGCGGTCGGTCACCTTGGGGAATTCAAGTACAAGGGGCTCTTGGCTCAGATCCATCCAGATGCGGCTGTAATAGGTATCTACATTAGGTGTAACGACCGATCTGTTGCTGGCATTCAGGAGCGAAATGGCGTGGTTGATCTGGTTGATTGGGGCGCGACCTTTGCCAGGAACGTATGCCTCGGTGTTGGTTTCCACGGTTACGGTGGCATCCATGATGACGAGTGGGAAGGTGTAGTAGAATGCCTCTTTCAACTCCTCGGCAGTCACCTTCGTGCTCACGTCATTTAATTCGTTGTCCTCTTTGCAGCCTGTCAATGTCAAGGCTAACATGGTAAGCAAGTAAAAAATCTTTCTCATAGGTTTTTGTTTTTGGGCTTTTGTTTTTTGGTTTGTGCAAAGGTACTGCAAAAGCGTGAAACTATGTGTTCGATTTCTATGGCTTGATGTTAGACTTCTATCTTTTTGGTGTTAGACTCGTACAAGTCTAACACCTGTTAGATTGTATGTATCTTTTTGAAATCAAGTTTGTTGTGCATGAGCCTCACGCCAGTCGTTGGTGGTGAGGCCTGTTGACTCCTTAAACTTGACTTGCAGGTGACTTCTTGAGAATCCGCATGACTCAGCAATGGTCTCATTAGAGTATTCGGGATGCAGAAGGATGAGTCGTTTGGCTTCCTCTAGACGAAGGTCGGAGAGCCATACACGGAAGGTCTTTCCCTCTGCCTCGCGCAGGTATTGCACAAGCAGGCGCTTGGGTATGTTCAGACGCGTGGCAAGTGTGGTACTGTTCAGCTCGGAGGTAGCAAAGCCCTGCTGCTTTCGCCAGTTCTCAATGGTGGCTCTTACCATCTCTTGCTGCTCATGGTCCATCGCGAGTTTAGGTACCTGCTCCGTGGCTTCGTTTTTGGGCGAGGGGGTGTCTTCCATCTCTGGCCTGATAATCTGACTTACATTGCGAATGTTGAAGCCAAGCGCAATGAAGCTGATGATGAAGAAGAGCATGGCAACGAGGTTCAGCGTGCCCACGATGAAGACCAAGGGGGTGAAGTAGATGCTGAGTGACATGACGAGCGAAGCAGAATAGAGTAGGGTGCTGCCGGTTTTGAGAAACAGGTTGAACTGCACCTGGAGCTGTCCCGACTCTTCGTCTGCCAGTTTGCGCATGCGCCTAATCTCCTTTCTGGGATATACGAAGCAGAACACGATGCTTGCAAAGAAGCTGGCTCCCATGGCATAGAGGGCCACGGGCATGTGCAGGCTTTCGTAGTGCAGATAGCCCCATACGAAGAATCCCACTATAAAAAGCATGGAGACGGATGCCACCAGGATGAAGCGCCGCTGCACCGAACGACGGCTGGCCAGTCGCACAAAAGAGTAAGAGAAGATATAGGTGGCTGGAGGATAGAATAGGGTGTTGATGAGGGCTCCCACATCGGCACCTTGCGCACGGAATCCGAAGTGAATCTGAAGGAAATAGTGCAGGGTGAGGAGTAATAGGGCTGCCATGCTGCACCAACGCATCTGCTCATACTCGCGACTCGTGTCGGGTTGATGAAACCAGGCGAAGAATAGCAATAAGGCCAATCCTAACGTGAGGGTCATGGAGCTTGCTTGTAGTATGAGCAAAAGTGAATTTGTATCGAGCATATTAAGTAAGTGTGGGTATATTTTAAACAACTCTGCAAAGATAATACATTTTTGGGCGAAATGCAAGAAAAATGCAAAAAAAAATAGACTATAAGTCAATCGACCTATAGCCTGTAACCATATTTGTTTTGTTCGTTCTTCGTTCGTTCTGCACTCGCTTTTCACTCGCTCTGCTTACGTCTTGCTTACGTAAAAACACGTAAGCAAGACGTAAGCCAATTGAGTGAAAGTAGGGTGCACCTAAGAGCAAACCAGGAACCGCTGCGCTTACTTTTTCTTGTTTGCAGCTGCTTCAGCTTTTTTTGCCTCGTTGAGCTTCTCTGCAATCTCGGGCTTCACCTTGTAACGCTTGTTCAAGCCATTGATGACGTCCTCGGTAATGTCGAAGGCAGGATTTGCATACAGCATGTTGTCACCACCCTTCGAGAGGATGAAGTCGAACTTCTGCTTCTTGTTGTACTCCTTCAGATAGGCCTGGATGCTGTCGCGCATGGCTTCGTTGTATTCTGCCTGACGGTTGGCAAACTCCGTACTGAGACGGTCAGAGAGCATGGCCAGGTCTTGCTGCTCGCGGGCGATGCCGTTCTGTGCGCTCTCCAGCTCCTGCTTGGTGGTGAAGCCGTTGTTCTCAAACTTCTGCTGCATGGCTGCTGCATGCTGTTCAAGGGTGCGCTGCTTGCTTGCCAGCTCGTTCTGTATGTTGGCATACTCGGTAGCCATAATCGTGCTGTAGTCCTTGCAGAACTGATAGTTCGACATAAGGCTGTCAACCTCGACGTAAGCTATGCGGATGCTACCTTCGGGCACGGCAGCGGGCTTAGAGGGTGTGGCTTCTTCTTTCTCGGCTTTCGAACCACAGCTTGCCAGCATGGCTACGGCTGCGGCCATCATAAATAGTTTTTTCATTTTTTATTATTATATTAGTTGAGTTTACAGTATATGAAGCGGACGTGCCTTCTCGGTCGGATTTTCGCTCGCTCACACGGAGCTTGCTGCTGCTCTGCTTCCGCTCTATGGCATCCATGCTCTGCACGCAGTGAATGCCTCGCTTGCGCATGGCCGAACTTTGACCGATATGCTGGCTGCGAAACGTATGTCTGCGTCCAAAAAGGACGCCGATACACAAAAAGAGCATCGCAATGGCGATAATTCCGAGGCAAAGAAGTCCTACTTTCAACATTATTTCGTATATTTGCAACGCAAAGATACAGTATTATTGTCAACAAATCGATAAGTTGTATCTTCTTTTAACCATTTTTTGCACATTTTATACTAATTATCGTGAAATATGAGTCAAATTGAACTAAAACCGGCGAGCGTTTTTGAGTGTTTTGCCGAAGTGAACAAAATACCTCGTCCCTCGAAGAAAGAGGATAAGATGATTGAATTTCTCATGCAGTATGGCATGAAGCTGGGCTTGGACACCCAGCGTGACGAGTGTGGCAACGTGATTATCCGCAAGCCAGCCACTCCAGGTATGGAGAACAAGCCCACCGTGATTCTGCAAAGTCACATGGACATGGTGTGCGAACCCAGCGATGGGTCGTTCGACTTTGAGCACAATGCCATTGAGACCGTGATAGAAGGCGAGTGGATGCGTGCCAAAGGTACGACGCTGGGTGCCGACGATGGCATTGGCGTGGCTATGCAGATGGCCGTTCTCTCGGCTAGCGACATAGAGCATGGCCCCATCGAGTGCGTCTTTACCCGCGACGAGGAGACCGGATTGACGGGTGCCTTTGAGATGAAGCCCGGCTTCATGACCGGTCAGTACCTCATCAACCTTGACAGCGAGGACGAGGGACAGATCTTTGTGAGCTGTGCCGGTGGCTGTCGCACACAGGCCATCTTCGACTATAAGCCGGTACCTGTTCCCTCGGGTGTGTTCTTCGCCAAGATCTCGATAGAGAAGCTTACGGGTGGACACAGCGGTGATGACATAGAGAAGAAGCGTGCCAATGCCAACAAGTTGCTGATGCGTTTCCTGTATCAGACGATGAAGAAGACGGAGCTTCACCTCATCGACGTGCAGTCGGGTGGCTTGCATAATGCCATCCCTGCCAGTGGTAGCGTGGTGGTGGCTGTGCCCTGGGCATGGAAGGAGCAACTGACCATTGACTGGAACATCTTTGTGAGCGACGTAGAGCAGGAATACGAGGCCACCGAACCTAATGCGCTTTTTGACCTGCAGAGCACCGATGCACAGGATACGATGATTGACGACGACACGGCACGCCGACTCATCATGGCTTGTCAGGCTGTGGACAACGGCATCATGGCCATGTGCCAGCGCATCGACCTCGTAGAGACGAGTAGCAACCTTGCCAGCATACACATGGTGCCCGAGAAGCACGAGATACAGATTAACAGCAGTCAGCGCAGTAGCATTCTGAGTGCACGCTACAACATGGCCAATACCATCGAGGCTTGCTTCGAACTGGCTGGTGCACGTGTTGACGTGGGCGAAGGCTATCCCGGTTGGGCGATGAATCCCAACAGCCGTCTGTTGCAGGTGGCCAAGGAACAATACACCAAGCTGTTTGGCAAGGAACCCATCGTGAGAGGAATCCATGCGGGTTTGGAGTGCGGTTTGTTCAGCGAGAAATATCCCGGTCTGGATATGGTTAGCTTCGGCCCTACCTTGCGTGGCGTGCATAGCGTGACCGAGAAACTGCACATCCCCACCGTACAGATGGTGTGGGACCACCTGCTGGCTGTGCTCAAGGAAATCTAATATGGGATATTGGGGTAGCGGTGACTCGAGTCTTTGATGATTTGATTTCTCGATGTTCCGATACCTCGATATTTCGGTTCTTCGGTTCTTCGAACCTTCTCAAATCTACTCATGCGTTATTTTAAAACATTCTTTTCCATCGCGTGTGTGGTGTGTCTGGCTTTATGCGAGGCATGCAGCAACGACTATGACAGTTGGACGGTGTCACCCTCTGCCTTGCTGACCTTCTCGAAGGACACTGTGGCATTCGACCCGGTGATTTCCATGCAGAGCTCTTCCACAAGGACCTTGCTGGTGTTCAATCCCAACGGCGAGGGGGTGCGCATCCATCAGGTGCGTCTGGCTCAGGGGGCTCAAAGCAGGTTTCGTGCCAATGTGGACGGACGCTATCTTGCCAGTGGAGTGGGTGAGGACTTCGAGGTCCGACGCAAGGACAGCATCTTCGTAAAGATAGAGGTGCTGTTGCCTGAGATGGACAGCGACGAACCACAGCACTACAGCGACGAACTGCTGTTCACGCTTGAAAGTGGCGTGACACAAAAGGTGGTGCTGGAGGCTGACGGACAGGATGTGTATGTGCTGAAAGGCGAGGTGATAGGCGAAGACCGCTTGCTTAAGGCCGGCCGGCCTTACCTGATTTACGACTCGCTGGTGGTGCAGAAGGATGCCACGCTTACCTTGGAACCTGGGGTGTGTCTGTTGTTTCACGACAGCGTATCTCTCCATGTACACGGCAGGCTGATGGCAGAAGGTACGCTGGAGAAACCTATCATTTTCAGAGGCGACCGCTTGGATCATCTGCTTGACGACCTGCTCTACGACCATACGTCCAACCGTTGGGGAGGCATACATTTCTATGGCGAGAGTACTGAGAATGTCATGACTCAATGCGATGTGCATAGCGGACAATTTGGCGTTCGGCTGGATAGTCTTCTTGTGCCATCGGCAATGGCTCTCAATATGCGCGACTGCGTGATACACAATGTGGAGGGTGCTGGCTTGGAGGCTCAGGATACCCATGCTGAGGTGGTGGGTACGCAGATAAGCAATACGTTCGGACATACCGTATCGCTGTTGGGCGGAAGCTATACCTTTGTGCATTGCACCCTGGCTCAGTATTACAACTGGAAGTTCGGATATGGCGATGCCTTGTTTATGGCCAACACCACCGAGCAGGGCAAGGAGGAGGCCTCGCACCCGTTGCGCAAGGCAGAGTTCCTCAATTGTGTGATAATGGGTAGGAACGAGGATGTGGTGATGGGACAGATTGAGGAATACCAAGACCTGAAATGCCCCTACCTCTTCAAGAACTGCTACCTGCGCACTGTGACAAGTGAAGACGAGGAGCGATTCGTGCAAATCACCTATGACCGTGACACGCTCGACTTTAAGAAGGACGACGTGGATGCCCCCAAGCGTTATGGTTCAAAGAACTTTGCGGTGATGGGTGAGAAATATCTGTACGACTTCACGCCCGACTCGCTGAGTGGCATTTGCGGTATGGCCGATGTGGAGGTGACACGAAGGTATGACTGCCTTATCGACCGCAAGGGCATCGACCGTATGGCTGACGGAGCTCCCGATGCAGGTGCCTACGAGTTTCGTGCAGCTGCCAAGAAAGATGATTGAACAAAAAAGTAGTCCTACTAACCCTCGTGGGGGAATAGGGGTGATGATAAAATAACAAGTTAGTTATACCAGATAATACTTAACGAAATTCTATTTATAGACATGAAGACTAAAAGTATATTTATGGCTGCACTTGCAGCAATGATGATACAGCCCTTGCTGACATTCAGTCAGACGCTGGCCAAATCATTTAAGGGTGATGCCTATGTGAACCCTATACTTCCCTATAACCTTTGCGCCGATCCTACGGCAGTAGAGTACGAAGGAAGACTGTATGTGTACGGCACTAATGACTTGCAGGAGTACAACGCCACCAAGAACGGTGACAACAACACGTATGGCAAGATTAACCAGTTGGTGTGTATGAGTACGGCCGACATGGTAAACTGGACTTTCCACGGAACCATCAACGTTAAGACCTTGTCGCCATGGATTGCTACATCGTGGGCTCCCAGTATTGTGAGCAGAGTGGAAAAGGATGGCAAGACTCACTTCTATCTGTATTACACCAACTCCGCATCGGGTGTTGGCGTGCTTACTGCCACATCGCCCACAGGTCCTTGGAAGGATCCCATAGGACGTGCCTTGATTGACTGGAGTACACCCGGTCGTGGCAATCAGAGTAACATCATCGACCCAGGTGTATGCATTGACGACGAAGGCAATGGATGGCTTTCCTTTGGCGGCGGTGACCCCAATTCGTCCGGCTCAAAACTGATGCCTGGTAATGCACGCATTGTGAAGCTGGGTAGCAATATGACCTCTCTCTCGGGTGAGATCAAGGAGATTCCCGCACCTTTCCACTTTGAAGCCAACGAGTTGAACTATATCAATGGCAAGTTCGTGTTCTCGTATAGCGGTGGATGGTCGTGCAATGCTGGCGACTGGAGCAAATATTCAGGAAAGGGTAACTATAGCTGTCCCGGTAACTGTAGCATCCTGATGATGACTACCGACGATCCCATCAACGGATCTTGGAAATATACGGGTGAGATGCTGAAGAACCCCGGTAGCTTTGGCTACCCCTGGGGAAATAACCATAGTCACATGCAGAAGTTTGGCGACAAGTACTATATGATATATCACACACAGGCACTTGCCAAGAGCATGGGGTTGAATGGTGGATACCGCGGTATAGCCATTGATGCCATCACCGTGAATGAATCGACAGCCAAGGTCAGCGCAGGAAAGATGACGAATAATGGTCCCAGCTTACTTACCTCTGCC
>JAZLKL010000004.1:0-6466 GCA_045597585.1 Bacteroidaceae bacterium
AGAAAATTTAATGCCAAATAAACATGTTTCTTAGAATCTTATTTGCAAGTTTACTCAATTAAATGTACTTTTGCAACGCAATTGGAAGGTGGTACACTTTTCAATTACTAAGTGGTACACTTTTCAATTACCATATACACAGTTGGGAAAACGTGGTCGTTTTCCTTCATTTTTCCTCCTACCATCACCCTATCTGTGCACAATTGGCTTACGTCTGGCTTACGTCAAAACACGTAAGCCAGACGTAAGCAAAGCGTGTTCAACCCGAGTGCAAGCCGAAGGGAGAGCGAAGGGAGAGCGAAGGATGGAGACAAGACCCTCTCCCGACCTTCGGCCAAAGGCGGACGCGGAGAGCGTCTTTTGCGTCTTTGCGTCCACAAAAAACATGCATTGTGAATTGTAAACTTTTCACTTTTCACCACTCACGAGGCAAGACTTTTGCTAAAAAAAGGCCATTTTTCAACCATAAACCGACCAAGAAATCCATCTTTTTGCCTTTTTAGTTGCATATCGTTTTATATTTTTGTATCTTTACACCCATTATAGCGGGTCAGCATGACTGGCCACGCAAAAAACAAGACCAAACTAACTAAACAAAAAACGAATTGACAATGAAAATTAGAAACATCCTTCTTAGCGCTTGTCTGGCTGCTGGTGCATCGGCATCGGCTCAGGACAACACCATCACGGTTGAGACCGCCAAACTGGGTGCTGCTGTGCAACCCACTATGTACGGCATATTCTTTGAGGACATCAACTATGCTGCCGACGGTGGCCTGTATGCAGAGTTGGTGATGAACCGCTCGTTCGAGTTCCCCAACCCCTTTGCCGGATGGGACATTTCGGGCAAGGTGTCGCTGCAGAACGACGGTCCGTTTGAGAAGAACCCCCGCTACGTGCGCCTGGCTCCCTCTGGACATGGTCACAAGCACACCATGATCGAGAACAGCGGATTCTTCGGCATGGGTATCAAGAAGGGTGCAGAATACAAGTTCAGCGTATGGGCTCGCTGCCCCGAGGGTGGCAACTCCAAGATATGGGTTGACCTGGTGGACAACGCCACCATGGGTGACGACCAGAAGATTGGCAACGGCGGAGTGGAGATACAAGGCAAGGAGTGGAAGAAGTACACCCTGACCATCAAGGCCAGCAAGACCGTGGAGAAGGCTCACATGCGTGTGTGGGGCGACTCAAGGGTGACCACCGACCTGGAGCACGTCAGCCTCTTCCCCGTAGATACCTACATGGGCGACGAGAACGGTATGCGCAAGGACCTGGCACAGGCTCTGTATGACATGAAGCCCGGCGTGTTCCGCTTCCCTGGCGGTTGCATCGTGGAGGGTACCGACCTGGAGAGCCGCTACCAGTGGAAGAACTCAGTGGGTCCCGTAGAGAACCGTCCACTGAACGAGAACCGCTGGCACTATACCTTCACCAACCGCTACTACCCCAACTACTTCCAGAGCTACGGCCTCGGTTTCTTTGAGTACTTCCGCCTCTCGGAGCAGATTGGCGCAGAGCCTCTGCCCGTGCTGAACGTAGGTATGGCATGCCAGTATCAGAACGACATCCGCGACGAGAAGAAGGTGCACGTGGACATGGACGACCTGCAGCCCTACATCGACGACTGCATCGACCTCATCGAGTTTGCCAACGGCGACCCCGCCAAGAACCAATGGGCAAAGCTGCGTGCCGACATGGGTCACCCAGCCCCCTTCAACCTGAAGTTCATCGGTGTGGGCAACGAGCAATGGGACTATAAGGACAACAAGGCATTCAGCAAGCGCCTCAAGGTGTTTGTGGAGGCCATCCGCAAGGCTCATCCCGAAATCAAGATCATCGGTACCAGCGGTCCCGACAGTGAGGGTCAGAGCTTCGACCTGGGATGGACAGCCATGAAGGAGCTGAAGGCCGACCTGGTGGACGAGCACTTCTACCGCAACATCGACTGGTTCAAGAACGAGATGAACCGCTATGACGAGTACGACCGTACCGGCCCTAAGGTGTTTGCCGGCGAGTATGCCTGCCATGACCGTGGCAAGAAGTGGAACCATGCAGGCGCCAGCATCTATGAGGCAGCCTTCATGACCAACCTGGAGAAGAACGCCGACGTGGTGCACATGGCTACCTATGCTCCCCTCTTTGCCCACGTGGAAGGCTGGCAGTGGAGACCCGATGCCATCTGGTTTGACAACCTGCGCTCTGCCAAGACAGTAAGCTACTACGTGCAGGCACTCTATGCCCAGAACAAGGGTACCAACGTGCTGAGCACCACCATAGCCAACCCCACTCCCAAGGGTCAGGACGGCATCTTTGCAAGTGCTGTGTATGACAAGGAGAGCAACGAGGTGATTGTAAAGGTAATCAACACCACCGAGAGCAGCAAGAGCATCGACATCAAGCTGAACGGCCTGAAGAACGGCATCGCCAAGGTGAACACCATCACCCTTGACTGCAGCGACTACGACATGGAGAACACCGTGGACAACCCCAACGCCATCGTTCCCCAGGAGGCTAACCTCAAGGCTGAGGGCAGCACCATCAAGGCCAATGTGGCTGGCAAGAACTTCGTGGTGTTCAAAATCAAGAAATAAAAACCATATATTACTAATATTAACTAATTATTATGAAAAAAACATTTCTTACCCTGACAATGGGTATGGCGCTGGCCACCAGTATGGTGATGACCAGTTGCGGTGAGAAGAAGCAGAGTGCAGAACAGGCTGAGGCCAGTGGCGAGAAGACCGAGGCTGCAGCAGGCAAGGCAAAGGCTCAGAAGCCTGCCGACCTGAAGGTATATAAGAGCAGCGACCTGCAGGCACAGATGGCCAACGAAGCTGCCAATGTAGGTTTCGACGAGAGCGTCATCTCGACCGTGGATGCCATGATGGAGAACAACAAGGCTGTAAAGGCTGTTTATTTCGACCATAAGATCAACATGATTGGTACGGCTTCGTTCAAGAACTGCCCCAACCTTGAGGCTGTGTATTTCGACGAGGCAGTAGATGTCATCGGCGACGAGGCCTTCATGGGCTGTACCTCACTGAAGGAGGTAAAGGTCACCACCTCAACCCTGGGCTTGAACGCCTTCGACGGCTGTACCTCATTGGAGAAGGTGCTGCTCGACCAGCAGGGCTGGAAGATTCGCGACAACGCCTTGGCTAACTGCCCCGCACTGAAGACCATCATCATCCCCATGACCATCGACGCCATCGAGGAAGATGCCTTCAAGGGTTCGGCAGGCATCGAGGAACTGGCTATCCCCTACAACTTCAAGGATCGCATGTACACCTTCTGCTCAGCATCCAAGAACATCAAGAAGATCTACATCCTCACCCCTGCCTTGTACCAGTTCCCCACAACCGCAGCTGCCAAGGCATTCAACAAGGCTCAGTGTGAGGCTTACGTACCCGATGCCCTCATCAAGGACTTCCAGGGCGACGAGACATGGAGTGGCTTTGCTGCCATCAAGCCTCTTAGCGAGTCGGGCTACTTCAATGCCGACAGCACTATCAAGTAATATCCAAAGAATGAATATAATCGACATTATCAACAAAAAACAGGGGACAGCATTCTCATTTGAGGTGCTGCCCCCTTTAAAAGGAAATGGAACAGCAGCCCTGTTCCGCACAGTAGAGCAGTTGAGTGAGTTTACTCCTCGCTACATCAACATCACTACCCATCGCAGCGAGTACGTCTATCACGAGGTGGAAGGCGGTTTGCTGCAAAGACAACGCATTCGCCGTCGCCCTGGCACCATAGCCATCGCGGCAGCCATACAGAACAAATTCAATGTGCCCGTTGTGCCCCATCTGGTGTGCAGCGGCAATACCCGCGAAGACCTGGAGTACATGCTGCTCGACCTCCAGTTTCTGGACATCAGCGACGTCCTGGTGCTGCGCGGCGACAAGGCTAAGGAGGACAATGCCTTCCACCCCACGGGTGACGGTCCCTCACATGCCACCGAACTCATCGAACAAATCAATCGCTTCAATGCAGGAGAGTTCTACGACGGCACTCCCATCAAGGTGCCCGGCACACCCTTCCACTTCGGCGTGGCTTGCTACCCCGAGAAGCACGAGGAGGCTCCCAACCTGGAAAGCGATTTAGCCATATTGAAGCAAAAGGCGGACATGGGCGCCGAGTATGCCGTGACCCAGCTCTTCTATGACAACCAGAAGTACTTCGACTTCGTAAAGAGAGCCAGAGAGATAGGCATCAACATACCCATCATCCCAGGCATCAAGCCACTGGCCAAGCTCAGTCAGCTGACCGTGGTGCCCAAGACCTTCCATTGCGACCTGCCCGAACCCTTGTACCGCGAGGCCATCAAGTGCAAGAACGACGAGGCCCTGAAGCAGGTGGGCATAGAATGGGCAGCCGAACAATGTCGCGAGCTCGTGAAGAACGGTGCTCCCAACCTGCACTTCTATACCGTGTCGGCGGTGGACAGCATCAGAGAGATTGCGAAGAAGATATATTAAAGAGGAGTGCGTATGCAATTCAGCGACATCATAGGACAGGAAGAGGTAAAGCAGCGTCTGCTCAAGGACGTTGAGCACGACCGTGTGCCTCATGCCCTGATGCTTTGCGGACCACGAGGAGCAGGCAAGATGCCATTGGCACTGGCACTGGCACAGACATTGCTCTGCGAGAACGTAGGCTCGAAGAAGCAGACGGAACCCGAACTGGACATGTTTGGCAACCCCATCCCGGCGGAAAGCGATGCAACCTCGGCAGAGGGAATGGATGGAGGCACCCAGGCAGCCGGCACCGGAGCCTGTACTACCTGCAAGGCATGCAAGATGGTGGAGGCACTCTCCCACCCCGACCTGCACTTCTCCTTCCCCATCATCAAGAAGAAGAACAGCAGCACGGCTCCCATCTGCGACGACTACCTGAAGGAATGGCGCGAGCAGTTGCAACGTAACGCATACTTCGACATCAACGACTGGCTGGAGGACATGAAGGCCGAGAACCAGCAAGCCACCTATTACGTGGGCGAGAGCGACTCGCTGCTGCACAAGCTTGCCATCAAGTCGAGCCAGGGCGGACGAAGGGTGGTCATCGTGTGGTTGCCCGAACGCATGAATCAGGAGACAGCCAACAAACTGCTGAAACTGATTGAGGAACCACCTTCGCGCACACACTTCATCATGGTGTGCGAGGAGCCCGACAAGGTGCTCGGTACCATCATAAGCCGTACACAACGCATCAATGTACCAGCGCTGACAGAAGAGGAAATCAGCGAGGCACTCTGCCTCAGGCATGCCGTAGCCACCGAAGTGGCAAAGGAACTGGCACACGTGGCACAAGGCAGCTACACAGAGGCCATACACCGCATGCAGGCAGGCAACGAGGAAAGTCTGTTCTTCGAACTGTTTGTCAACCTGATGCGACTTGCCTATATGCGTAAGATTAAGGACATGCGCGCGTGGAGCGACGACATGGCCAGCAAAGGACGCGAGGCACAGAAGCGTTTTCTGCAATACGCACAACGCATGGTGCGCGAGAACTTCATCTACAACTTCCAACGGCAGGATGCGCTCAACTACCAGTTGCGCAGGGAGAGCGAGTTCTCGACAAAGTTTGCACGCTTCATCAACGAAAGAAACGTAATCAAGATAATGGACGAGCTGAGCGAGGCAGAAAGCGACATCGAAGGCAACGTAAATGCCAAGATGGTGTTTTTCGACTTCTCACTCAAAATGATCGTCCTTCTCATACAATAATATGGATAAAGAATTCAAGTGCGGTGGTTGCGGCCGCGGATTATCACGCAACGGATGCGGCACAAGTTATGCGCAGCTCAACGACTACGACTACCTGGCCGACATCCCCGGAAATACTGATCTGACTGACATCGTGGAGGTGCAGTTCAAGAATACGAGAAAAGGATACTACCACAACGAAAACAAACTGCCTCTCGTAAAGGGAGACGTGGTGGCTGTGGAAGCATCGCCTGGTCATGACATAGGAACCATCACCATGACGGGAAAACTGGCTTATCTGCAGATGAAAAAGGCCAACCTGAAGGCAGACACCGAGATCAAGCATGTGTATCGCAAGGTAAAGCCTACCGACATGGAGAAGTACGAGGAGGCTAAGGCAAAGGAGCACGAGACGATGATCAAGAGCCGACAGATAGCCAAGAACCTCGGTTTGGAAATGAAGATTGGCGACGTGGAATATCAGGGTGATGGCAACAAGGCCATCTTCTACTACATTGCCGACGGACGTGTGGATTTCCGCCAACTCATCAAGGTACTGGCTGAGGAGTTCCGCGTAAGAATAGAGATGAAGCAGATTGGTGCCCGCCAGGAAGCTGGACGCATCGGTGGCTTCGGCCCTTGTGGTCGAGAGTTGTGCTGCGCCACCTGGATGAAGAACTTCGTAAGCGTGAGCACCAGCGCAGCACGCTTCCAAGACCTCTCGCTCAACCCTCAGAAGCTGGCAGGACAATGTG
>JAZLKL010000005.1:0-24272 GCA_045597585.1 Bacteroidaceae bacterium
AGTCTAACGACGACCGGAGGGCTTCCTGCGTGTATATGGTTTCCAGAAATACATCCGAAATCATGCTTTAGAGTTTCTCACCATACATGAGGTCTCCGGCATCACCAAGCCCAGGTACAATGTATTTGTGCTCGTTGAACACATCAAATTCATTGTACGTATAATCAAAACAAAGTGTCCTATCTGAATACTAGAAAAATGCCCCCATTCTGTTGAAATGAGGGCATTGATGTGGGGATGTTGTTTGTTATATTTTATCGATTTTTACGCCTGTTTATTTGATGTTTGTCCTAATCTTTGTGAGGTAATTGTTCAGAGCTTCTTCGTCACGGCTGTCGATGATCTGTATGAGATCTTTTAATTCGGCTCTGATTTCTTCTACATGACGTTTTGTGCGAGGATTGAAAAGGATTTCTCGCAATAGGGTGTCATCCTCGGATAGTACGCCTTTGGCAATCTTGAGGTGTCGCTTGAAGGTTGTACCAGGAGCATCCTGATGCTTCATTACAGCCGAGAAGACGAAGGTGCTGACGAATGGCACAGACAAAGAGTAGGCCATTGCCTCGTCGTGTTCCTCAAAACTGTATTCATGTACATTAAGTCCAAGTTTGCGGTACATGTCAAGGAAGAACACGCGTCCCAAATAGTCACCCTCATTGATGACAATGGCGTTTTCTGTGTTCAACGCTCCTAAATTTGCAAAGGTAGGACCAAACATAGGGTGAGTGCTGACATAGTGCATGCCCGTACTCTCGTAGAACTCCTTAAAGCCTGTCTTTACACTTGAAATATCGCTGATGATACAGTCTTGATGTAAGTGAGGGATAACCTGACGGAATACGTCGAGAGTGTATTTTAAGGTGACACAGTTGATGACAAGGTCGGGACGGAACTCGTCAATCTCGTTTAATTCGGTAAAGCGCTGTGTGTTGTATAGAAAGCGCATGCGCTTAGCATCAATCTCGTAAACGGCACATTCGTGTTCAAATGAGAGTACGTCAGTAAAGAACGATCCCATTTTGCCTGCGCCAAGAATCAATATTTTCATATTTGATGAGAATTTTGCTTCTAATAATGATTTGGTTCTGATGGTTTATTTATTCATCACCTCAACCTGCTGGTTGACGCTCTCTTCATGTATCTGCTCAAAGATTTTCTTAATGCAATCAGCACTAATACCCAAAAGGCTACCCTGCGCTCCACGTTTGTCGAGTATCTCGCTGTAACGACTTGTCTGCAAGATAGTCATGCTGTGCTCTTTCTTGTATTGTCCAATCTCTCGGCTTACACGCATACGTTTAGCTAACAAGTCGATGAGTGCGTCATCGAGTTCGTCAATCTGCTTACGCAAGGCAGTAATGCTCTCCGTTGTCTCTAATTGTTCGCGAATGACCAAACGGTCGAGGATGAAGTCCAGTACATCTGGTGTGACCTGCTGACTTGCATCGCTCCAAGCCTTATCGGGATTGCAATGGCTTTCTACAATCAGACCGTCCATGCCAAGGTCCAAGGCCTGCTGGCAAAGTGGGGCAATAAGGTCGCGACGTCCACCAATATGACTGGGGTCGTTGACGATGGGAAGGTTGGGAATACGGCGATGCAGTTCGATGGGTATCTGCCACATAGGAAGGTTGCGGTAGATCTTCTTGTCGTAGCTTGAAAAACCACGGTGAATGGCACCCAGTCGTTTGATGCCTGCGCCGTTGATACGCTCCAACGCACCTATCCATAATTCAAGGTCGGGATTGACAGGGTTCTTTACCATTACAGGGATGTCAACGCCTTTCAGCGAGTCTGCCAGTGCCTGCATGGCAAAGGGATTAGCGCTGGTGCGAGCACCTACCCATAGAATGTCTATTCCGTATTTTAGTGCCAGTTCTACATGCTCGGGTGTAGCCACCTCAGTAGCTGTGAGCATACCGGTTTCTTTCTTTACCTGAGCCATCCAGGGCAGAGCTGTTTCCCCGTTGCCCTCAAAGCCTCCAGGCTTAGTACGGGGTTTCCAGATGCCGGCACGGAACATGTGGCATCCCTTCTTTGCTAACTGGGTGGCTGTAGTCATCACTTGTTCTTCGGTCTCTGCTGAACAGGGACCTGCAATTACGAAAGGTCGCTTGTTGTCACTTGGCAGACCTAATGGTTGTAATTCAATTTCCATATTTATAGAATCTATCCCCATCCTCCGTAAAGGAGTGACTACTGTCGCATGGGGTGTTGTGAAGTGTAATTTTGATTCTTTCCCAATACCTTGCCTTTTGCCGTTGGAGTAAACTATAGCAGAATGTGGCAAGTTTATGAGGAGGATCTATTTCTTTTGGTATGTTTATTGTCTCTTTTGTTTAACTTTAAGGAAACCTTTTTTCGCTAAAGAGATTTATATTAAGACTTTATCATTTGCTTTATGCGCTCTACAGCCTCTGCAAACTTGTCGTCCTTGGCACAAAGCGAGATGCGAATGTATCGGCTTCCATTGCTTCCAAAAATGAAGCCAGGAGTGATGAACACGCGAGCCTCGTGCAATACTCGCTCGGTGAGTTCTTCTACGTCGGCATAGTGCTCAGGGATGCGGCCCCAAAGGAACATTCCCACTTGTTCTGGGTCAAACTTACATTCAAGGAGTGTCATGATTTCTTCTGCCATGCGACGGCGATTGGCGTATGTGGTTATGTTTGCCGATTGATGCCAGGCTTCTGTGTTGTCATACGCTTTGGCAGCAGCCAACTGCATAGGACGGAATGTACCAGAGTCGATGTTGGATTTTACCTTTAAAATCCATTGAACGAATTGTGCATTGGTTGACAGCATTCCTACACGCCAGCCTGGCATGTTGTGGCTTTTCGACATTGAGTTGAACTCAATGCAGCAATCCTTTGCGCCAGGAATCTGAAGGATACTGAGTTTCTCACCCTCGTTGAGAATGAAAGAGTAGGGGTTGTCATTGACGATAATGATAGAATGTCGGCGACCGAAGTCAACGAGTTTTTCATAGGTGGCTCGTTGTGCCTTAGCTCCAGTTGGCATGTTAGGGTAGTTTACCCATAGCAAACGGAAGGGAGAATCCCCCTTGGCTTCGTTTTCTGTTACGATCTGTTCAAGCTGCTCGAAGTCGGGTTGCCAGTCGTTCTCGGGACATAAATCGTAGTTCACGATATGTGCTCCCAATATGTTACTTAGGCTGGTATAGGTGGGATAACCTGGATTGGGGACCAGCACCTTGTCACCAGGGTTTACAAAGGCCAGTGTGACATGTAAGATGCCCTCCTTTGAGCCGATGAGAGGCTGAATCTCATTGGCGGGATTCAGGTCAACATCATACCATCGCTTATAGAATCGTGCCATTGCCTCACGTAGTTCGGGTATGCCCACAGTGGGCTGGTATCCGTGTGTGTCAGCACGATGTGCGTATTCGCAGAGTGTTTCGATGGCCTCTTTTGAAGGAGGCATGTCGGGACTTCCAATGGCAAGTGAGATAACGTCCTTTCCTTCGGCGTTCATCTTGGCTACTTCTTTGCCTTTACGACTGAAGTAATACTCTTGGACGGTTTGTAAACGTAATGCGGGTTGTATCATAAATCCTCTTCCCCCGCCCTCCTGTGTGGAGGGGGCTGCATATCCGATGGGGGTGTATGCAATATTGTTTATTTGTTTTTACTTATATTTTATTAGGTCTTGATATGCCTTCTGTGCTGAAATCGGTTTCTTTCGAAAGTCCGGACAGTTCTGGCTTCATATCCTTTCCTTATCCTTGGTATTCGCCAAGAATCTTCAATTCCTCTGTAAGGGGCGCAATGGCATTGATAGCCTGACGGTAACGTATGTAGTCGTTGAACTTCAGGTCGATGTAGAACATGTATTGCCACTCCTTTCCTATAATAGGCAGAGATTGGATTTTTGTGAGGTTAAGCTTGTAGAATGATAGCACGCTCAGGATGGCGCTGAGACTACCTTCCTCGTGGGGAAGTGTGAATACCATGCTGGCCTTGTTGGTCTCGTCGATGCGACGCATGCTTTCTGCCTTGTGTGGAGATGCCAGCACCAAAAAGCGGGTGTAGTTATGCTTGTTGGTCTCAATTCCCTCTTGCAGAACCTTCATGTTATAGATCTTAGCTGCATCCTTGTGACAGATGGCAGCATGCTTGTGAAGCTGATTCCTGCTGATATTTGCAGCTGCACCAGCGGTGTCTTCTACCTCGACTACCTTCATCTCTGGGTGCTTGCTGAGAAATTCGCGACATTGCATCAATGCCACGGGGTGTGAGTTTACCTCGTTGAGGTCCTCCCAGCTCTCGTTGGGTAAGCACATCAGAGAGTGCTCAATGTGGAGTTTATGCTCACCCACGATGGTCGCCGTTCCCTCACGAAGCAATTCGTAGTTGTGAAGCAGGCTGCCTGCAATAGTGTTCTCAATGGCCACCAATGCAACTACCTCATCATCATTTTTCAAGTGTTCGAATACCTGTTCGAAGGTGTCGCAGGTCAGTAATTCTATCTCTTCTCCCTCAAAATACTGATGAGAGGCAATGTCGTGAAACGAACCCTTGATACCTTGTATGGCAATTTTCTTCATCTTTGATATATTGTTTTTCTTTATACCTTAATAATAAATTGTCCCGCTTCTGTGAGGAAGCGGGACATGGTATTGTGTATTTCTTGATTTCTACAACTTTGATTTTGGCATACGTTCACCCGCTTCACTTCATTTGCTAAAGTAAAAGTAATAATAGGAAAAAAAGTATGCGCGGTTGTTGTTCATTGTATTTTTTGTTTTTTTGCGCTGCAAAGATATACATTTTATATATAATGACCATCAAATGACACCTTTTTTTTGCTGTTTAGTTGTAAAAAATGTCAAATTGCTGTTTGTTTTTCGAAAATGAAGAATTTTAAGCTTAGTTCTTTTGTTTTATGTGCACTTTAGGTGCACTCTATGTGCGCTCACAAAAACGTGGAGAAACGTGAGCGCACCTAAAGTAAACCTAAGGAGAAGAGAGGAAATGGAGATAAGTAATGGTAAAATATAAATTTCCTATGAGAACGAACCGATGCGTCATTTCTAAGTTTACCATGAAGCGAAAGGAGCAAAAAAATCCTAAATCGCTTGGAAGTAATAGTTAGATTTTATAAATTTGCAACCAAGTATTAACAAGCTGGGCAGGGTGTTAATTCTGCCCAGCATAACAGTTATATGGAAAGAATAAAGCTGACACGGAACGAAAAGAAAGTCTTGCGACACCTTGTTGCTGACATTGCAGGTTATCCGTCAAAGATGGATGCGCGTCAGTATGCTGATGCTTGTCAAGGTCTAATGGATAAAGAGCTGGCAAGAGCAATGTTCGCTACTGGTCACGAAGTATGCAGCGCAGAAGCAACTAACAAAGGTGTGGTGTACTTGGAAAACAATCCGCACCTCTTTAACCCTGTTAACTGGGCGATGGTGGGTGCTTTTGCAGGTATTGTGTCCGTTGCTGTTACTATTATTCTTTTCTGCATTGGGTGTTCAATTTTAAATGGATAGAGGTATGAAAAAAGCATTAATAGCAGTAGAAAACTACTTAGACTCTTATTTGGATGACATAAGCAAATCGCAAGGCGCATATCCTTTGTATCTCGGGAAAGAAAAAGATACTTATTATTTTCTTCTTTCATATAAGACTCCATCACTCTCTGGTGGAATAGGATTGCAACAAATATACACTTATACGAATGGTATTATTAAAAGAGACGTTTCACAAAAAGCATTCTCTTTTTTATCTGCTTATTTCAAACATTGACAAATACTTTTCGTCTATTATTTTATCATCAACTCTTAAAACCCCTCTTGATATATGTAGTTTAAGAAGATTTTTTGTTGCGCTTTCTACTAAATAATTTTCTAACGTCTGCAATTCATTTCCGCTTCCTTCATAATTATTCCATTGAGGCTCAATATATCTTAAATCCCCATTAGAAAACCTTTTAATTATAGTAAAGTGTCCTCCACTTGATTTCCAATAAACAGATGTTATATATGTACCAACTTCCTTGCATGATTCGTTGTAGAAATCTATATATGCTTGTTTTTTTATATCTGTGCCGTCAAATGAATTAGGATGTTTAACAAGCCACTTAACAAGACTGCTAATCTCTACATCGCTACTATCTTTGTTTTTCCATATATTGTGCCAAAGGTCTTTTCCTTCCAAGAAGTCCTGTATATGTGTATCGTTTACTGATGATTTTGCAATTAAATTAAATCCAAATTCTCTTAATACATATACAGCAGATGTTGCAGAGCAGTTGGTTTCGCAACCTTTAACTGACAGGTAGTTAGGATTTGCTTTATTTGAATCAGCATCTTTTACCGACATTGAAAATCCTCTTTCTATTCCATAGTGTTTTTCTATCTTACGAAACATTTCTCTTTGCTGTGGAGTATAGTTATCAATCTCCTCTTGCAAAACTTTAGCTCTTTCAACCATCTGTTTGCTGGTTCTATGATATACACTCTGTTCAGCACTTACTTCCATTTGCGCTTGTACTGATACTTTTTGTATATTTTTTCCTGCTCCTCCACTATTTAAGCTAATTGATATATTCTCCTTAATAAAGTACGGCAATCTTCCTTTAGCTTGCATAAACTGCAATCGTTCGGCATTCTCTTTCATCCAGCCAGTAAATGACGCAGGTAGTTCCGTAACCTCACCTGTAAAGTGAAAGTTAGAAACATCCTCTCCATCGCGTACCTTCTTTAGGTACTCAATGAGTTCTTTTCTATTGGGCGATATTGGTGTGGCGATACATCTGCATTGAGGATGCCAGCCAGTAAACTTAAACCACTTCGGAAACCTTTGCTTATCGAACCTGTCGCAGATATCAACAAAAGGCTTTCCATTCAGCGTGTGGTTATTAGACAGTGATACCATGATGCCTATCACAGTATTAGAAGAGTTCCAGTATTCCCAATCAGCGTAATGGTATGCAAGGTTGATTTCCGTCCTTGTAAGGCGCATTGCATTCTTGTAGCTGCTTCGGTAGACACCTCGCCCAGTCTGCTCTAATGGCTGCTTCACAAATCGTCTAAGTATTATGTTTAGCTACTCTAAGTATGATGTTTAGCGAGTCTAAGTATTATATTTATGCGTCGTAAGTATAATAGTAATCCTTCTAACCCCCGAGGGGGAATAAGATCGTTGTTGAAATAACAAACTTGTTTATAGAAGATGTACTTGAGAACATTGTGATTAAAACAGAAAAGCCGGCTCGAAGCCGGCTTTCTAGTTCGTTACCCTGTATATTTTTTGTTATCCGATATGTCTTTGCTATCTTGTAATCTTTTGCTATCTTGTATTGTTACCTGATGTGTTTTTTGTTTTTTTGCTTATGTAAGGATCAAGTCTTTTAAAACTTGTAAGGGTGTTTTGTTATCCTAATACCTTATTGAATTTATTCCCGATATTGCTTTCTGTGTTTGACAATGCAAAGGTATGAAGAATATTCTAAAACGCATTATTACTTTATCAAATGTGCTTTGAAACTTTATTTCCATTTCACAAAATCTATGTCGAAACAACAAAATTTGTCGAAATTGCATCATTTTCTTATAAAAATACCCTATAAAAATGAGGTTTTTCCTATTAAAGTGTGCTTTTTTTTGATGTATAGACAAATTTTTGCTAATTTTGTATTGTTAAGATGAAAATGTCTCTTTTCTGCTTTTTGAGAGTGAGTTTTTCATCTTTAACCAGTTGTTTTAAGTTTATAGAAGCCAAAAATTGAATAATGAAAAACAAAAAACAAAGACTGATTCTTCACGACACATCATTTGTCGATTTGATGGCCCGTCGTATTTTTAATATTCTTCTTGTGGCTAATCCTTATGATGCGTTCATGCTTGAAGATGACGGTCGTATAGATGAGAAGATATTTGGTGAATATGCTAAGTTAGGACTTCGTTTCCCTCCTCGATTTACTCAGGTTGCTTCGCGCGAAGAGGCGGAATTGCAGATGGAAACCGGCAATTATGATCTACTCATTTGTATGCCTGGTACTGACAATAATGATGTTTTTGATATTGCACGTCTCATTAAGGAAAAATATCCATCTATTCCTATTGTTGTGTTGACTCCGTTTAGTCACGGAGTTAACAAGCGTATGGAGCAGGAAGACCTCAGTATATTTGAGTATGTATTCTGTTGGTTGGGTAATACAGAGTTGTTGCTTTCCATCATTAAGTTGATTGAGGATAAGATGAATCTGGAACACGACACGAAGGCTGGTGTCCAGATGATTCTACTTGTGGAGGATAGCATCAGATTCTATAGTTCTCTTTTACCTCTTTTATATAAGTTTGTGCTTCAGCAAAGTCTTTTGTTTGCTACCGAAGCCTTAAATTCGCAATTGGAACAGCTTCGTATGCGTGGTCGTCCAAAGATTGTGTTAGCCCGAAACTACGAAGAGGCTCAGCAACTATGGGAAAAATTTGGTGATAATACTCTTGGTGTAATTAGTGATTGCCGTTTCCCTAAAGATGGAAAAGTTGACGAGTTTGCTGGTTTAAAGCTACTTACACACATTCGTCAGCAGGATAGTTATATTCCTTTGGTCATGGAATCGAGTGAGAGTGGGGCAATAGAGTATGCTCGTAGTTGCCGTGCTCGTTTCATTGACAAGAATTCAAAGAAGCTCGATGTGGATTTACGCAATATGTTGAGTCGTTATTTTGGATTTGGCGATTTCATCTTCCGTGATCCGCAGTCAATGAATGAGGTTGTCCGTGTTCGTAATCTTAAAGAGTTGCAAGACAATATCTTCACTGTTCCTCGTGACTCGCTTCTTTATCATGTTTCGCACAATAATGTCAGTCGTTGGCTTTGTTCTCGTGCTTTGTTTCCCATTTCCGAGTTTTTGAAACACATTACATGGGATTCATTGCAGGATGTTGATGCTCACCGACAAATTATCTTTGATGCGATTGTTAGTTACCGAAGGATGCGAAATCAAGGCGTTGTGGCTGTTTTTCAGCGTGAACGCTTTGACAAGTATAGCAATTTTGCCCGAATAGGTGAAGGTTCGTTGGGAGGAAAAGGTCGTGGTCTCGCATTTATTGATCATATTATCAAGCGTCATCCTGATCTTAATGAGATGGATCTTGTTCAAACCATGATTCCTAAGACGGTAGTACTCTGTACTGATATCTTTGATGAATTTATGGATACAAACGAACTCTATCAGGTGGCTCTAAGCGATATGACTGATGACGAGATTCTTCGATACTTCTTGCATGCTCGTCTGCCTCAAAGTTTGGTAGGTGACCTTATGGCTTTCCTTGACGTTGTAAAGTCGCCTATTGCCATTCGTTCTTCATCTCTGTTGGAAGACTCACATTATCAGCCTTTTGCAGGAGTGTATTCTACTTATATGATACCCTATGTGGAAGATCCTTATGAACGACTTCGCTTGTTGTCTGACGCCATAAAGAGTGTCTATGCCAGCGTTTATTTCCGTTCAAGTAAGGATTATATGATGGCTACAAGTAACCTTATTGATCAAGAAAAGATGGCTGTAATTCTGCAAGAGGTAGTAGGTAAGAAGTATGATACTCGTTTCTATCCTACTTTCTCGGGAGTAGCGCGTAGCATAAACTACTATCCCATAGGTCCTGAGCAGGCTGAAGAAGGTACTGTTAACTTGGCATTGGGTCTAGGAAAGTATATTGTGGACGGTGGTGTGTGCCTTAGAATGTGCCCTGCTCATCCTGATCATATCTTGCAAACCAGCGAGTTAGAGATTGCTCTTCGTGATACACAGACTCGTTTTTATGCTATTGATCTCACAGATACAGACCTGCAGTTTGAGGTAAATGACGGTTTCAACATTAAGCAGTTACCTGTTAGGGTTGCTGATGAGGACGGAACACTACGCTATATCTGTAGCACTTTCGATCCTTATGATAATGTGTTGCGTGAGGGCTATTATGAAGGGCGTAATCGTAAGATTATCAGTTTCTGTGGTGTCTTGCAGCATAATGTGTTCCCTTTGCCCAAGATTCTGCAACTTATCCTAAAATATGGTGAGGAAGAGATGCGACGTCCTGTGGAGATTGAATTTGCTGTGAATCTGAACGATGATCGTTCCGGTGACTTCTATCTGTTGCAGATTCGTCCTATGGTGGATAATCGTATGATGCTTGACGAGGATCTTTTGGCCATTCCTGATGAAGAAACATTGATGCGTTCGCATAGCGCAATTGGCCATGGCATCCTTAACGATATCACGGATGTGATTTATGTAAAGACTGATGACTATCGTCCTTCTATGAATCAGCAAATTGCGGATGAAATTGAGCGAATGAATCGCAAGATGATTGATGATGGAATTCCTTATATTCTTGTTGGTCCTGGCAGATGGGGTAGTAGTGACCCATGGTTAGGCATCCCCGTTAAGTGGCCTCATATTAGTGGAGCAAAGATTATTGTGGAAGCGGGTTTGGATAGTTTTCAGGTAGATCCTAGTCAAGGCACACATTTCTTCCAGAATCTCACCTCTTTAGGTGTCAGCTATCTTACGATTGATGAGTTCCGTGGTGATGGCTACTGGCATCAGGATATTCTTAATTCTCTTCCTTCTATTGAGGAGTCCGAGCATGTTCGACACGTCCGTTTTGAAAATCCTTTGACCGTCAAGGTCGATGGTATTCATTGTGAGGCAGTTGTGATGAAGAACAACTAATGACAACTTTCCACAAAGTCTTTATTATGTTGTGTTTATTTGCAGATGCTTGAGTGAACAGCATGTAAGAATAAAATTATTAATTCGAACTGCAATGTGAAATATGTCAGAAAAAGTGTTTTCGTAGTGTAATGCTGTAATACGTTTAATAATTTAATTCTGTATTATATGTAAAAAAGAAAGAGCTTACTCATTTGAGTAAGCTCTTTCTGTATTTTGTCACTTAAATCTCTTACATACTCTTTATCGTAAATCCTTACGAAAGATGAAGTGAGATTTTTAAATGTTTGGATGTGTCATTACTTCAAGAAGCTAATCAGTACACCTGCTGCTACGGCAGAACCAATTACACCTGAGATGTTAGAGGCCATACAGTAGTTGAGAACGTGGTTCTTGGGATCATACTTGGTACTGATTTCATTGCAGACACGGCTTGCCATAGGTACTGCAGAAAGACCGGTGGCACCGATAAGTGGATTGATCTTCTTCTTTGCAATAAGGTTCCATACTTTGACCATGAAGATACCACTGGCAATTGAGAGTGCAAATGCACAGAAACCACCAGCAACGATACCCAAAGTCTGTACGTTGAGGAACGCCTCAGCAGTCATGGTTGCACCCACGCAGAGACCCAAGAAGATGGTAGCAGCATTCATGATACCATTGCTGGCAGCATCGAACAAACGGTTGGTGTCTGCGCCAATCTCCTTAATCAGATTACCGAACATCAGCATACCTACGAGACTCACGGCTGTGGGCACAAAGATAGCTACAATTGTGGTAACTGCGATGGGGAATACAATCTTAGCTACACGAAGGTTCTTAATCTCAGTCTTGTTGGGATAAAGCTTATCCTGCTCCTTCATATTGATCTTCAATTCCTTCTTGGTGCACAACAACTTGACAACCAATGGAATGATTACGGGAACCAATGCCATGTAACTATAAGCTGCAATTGCAATGGGACCCAAAAGGTGGGGAGCCAACTGAATAGTGGTGAAGATGGCGGTAGGACCATCGGCACCTCCAATGATACCCAGTGAACCAGCCTCCTGAGGAGTAAAGCCTGCCAACAATGCCACGAGCAATACGGTAAAAATACCCATCTGGGCTGCTGCACCAAAGATAGAGAGCTTGAGGTTGCGAAGCATAGGACCGAAGTCTGTCAATGCACCTACACCCATGAAGATGATGGGAGGAAGCAAACCACTCTTAATCAATGCGTAGTAGAGATAGTTCATCAAACCAAGGTCGTGAGCAATCTCATGCAAAGGCATCTCATAGATGTTCTTCTCTACGCCATTCACAAGTACCATACCATTGGGGTCAGCCTGAATAACACCCATACCACCACCAGGGAAATTGGCAATCAGTACGCCGAATGCGATGGGTACAAGCAGCAGAGGCTCGTACTTCTTCACGATACCCAAGTAGAGCAGCACGAAGGCGAGTAGGTACATGATGAGGAAAGTGGGTTGCGCACCGATACTACTCAGTGCGGTCATGTCCCACAATTTTTCCAATATTTCTTGCATAGTTATTTTTTTTTATTTCTTATTTACTTAGCAATCTTGAAGATAGGATCGTCCTCTTCTACGCTGTCTCCGCTGTTAACCATAATACCAGTAATGACACCATCGAAGTCAGCACGAATTGCATTAAAGGTCTTCATGGCTTCAATGTAACCAAGGGTGTCACCTGCCTTCACAGCATCACCAACTTTCTTTGCAACTTCAGAGTTGTCCTTTACAAGGTAGAACTTACCTTCCAGAGGAGCCAATACATCTACGCCCTCACCTGCGGGAGCCGCAGCTGCTGCGGCGGGAGCCTGAGTGGCAGCAGGAGCTTCATTACCATAGGCAATGTTTACTTCATAAGTCTGGCCATTTACACTCACCTTGATGCTCTTAGGCATGTCACCCTTAGGAGCGTTCTTCTTTGCCTTGCGGTCTGCCAAATCCTTCTCGAAATCAGCCTTAGCCTTACCGCTCTTGTAAGCACGATACTGCTCGGGGTGCATAGCCAACTCGAAGAGTTCCTCGTCATCCTGACCAAGCTCCCAACCGTTCTCCTGCATTTCCTTGCGGAACTCATCCAACTTGTCGGGATAGTAGCTTTGAGGATCCTGAGTCTCAAACTCACGACCTTCAGCCTTAGCCATTTCAATAAGTTCAGGAGCCACGGGACCAGGCAGAGCACCGCTCTTGCCGAGAATCATATCCCAGATGTTGTCGGCAATCATGCTCCAACGAGCCTTGCCTTTCTCCATCTGAATAACGTTCATCAAAGCAAGGTTCTTGACATACTGTGAGAAAGGAGTTACCAAGCAAGGATAACCTACCTTAGGCCATACGTAAGCAACCTCATCGAACAACTTAACGAGCAACTGGTCGGTAGTCAACTCAGGCTGGTTGTTCTTAACCTTCCACTTATTCAAGCTCTTGAGATTATCCTCAAGGTCGGTCATCAAAGAACCCATCATACCGCCGGGGAGACCTGGCTTAACAAGCAATGAGTTGTTGAGGTGGTTGAGCTCGGGGATGTAATAGCCGAGGAAGTCATCACACATTTCCTGAATCATAGTGCGCACCTCCATGTAAGCCTCCATATTGATATCCTTTACCTGGAAGCCAGCATCCTTCAACATCTCCTGAACAGCGATGATGTCAGCATGACCGGTACCCCATGAGAGAGGAGACATACCCGTGTCGATGTAGTCGCAACCAGCCTCAGCTACTTCGAGGATGCTAGCCATGTTGAAGCCAGGACCTGCGTGTGAGTGATACTGGATAACGATATCCTCCTTGTAAGCCTTGATACCCTTTACAATCTCACCGAGGCTAACAGGGCGACCGATACCTGCCATATCCTTCAAACAGATTTCGTCTGCACCAGCGTCAATGAACTGCTTAGCGAGGTTTACATAATATTCTACTGTGTGGATGGGTGAATAGGTAATACAGAGAGAAGCCTGTGCTATCATACCACCCTCGTGAGCATACTGAATTGAGGGGATTACGTTGCGAGGGTCGTTCAAACCACAGAAAATACGGGTAATGTCAGTACCCTGAATCTTCTTAACCTTATAGAAAAGCTTACGAACGTCCTTAGGACAGGGACTCATGCGCAAACCATTGAGTGCACGGTCAAGCATGTGGGTCTGAATGCCAGCCTCATGGAAAGGCTTTGTCCATTCACGAACGCTCTTGTTGGGGTTCTCACCATAAAGCAGATTTACCTGCTCAAAGCCACCACCATTGGTTTCAACACGGTCAAAACATCCCATCTTGATGATAGCGGGAGCAACCTTTACGAGTTGGTCAACACGGGGCTGGTACTTACCTGCACTTTGCCACATGTCACGGAAGACCAAGCTAAACTTAACTTCTCTTTTCATGTTCTTTATTGCTTTTTCTTGTTTTTACCTTAGATCTTTTTTGCACTTGCTACATGACCCTTGCCGCCGGTCAACTGACTTACGGTCTGTTCAAGGATAGCCATGGTGGTAGCGTCGATAGCTGCAGCAGGAGCTGAAGCCACAGCGGCCTTTTTGGGAGCCACTTGCTCTTCAGGAGCAACGGCGTTAACTACTTTGATAAGCAGTTTGCCCAGATTGATGACAATGAGTAGGATACAAAAGACTGTGAGCATGCCCACAATCATAAGCTGGATACCAATACCTAAATTTTCCATATTTATTTGAATGCTTATTAAATCCTATAAAATGTGCACAAAGTTACAAATAATTTGCGAAATACGTGGTATTCTGAACAAAAAAAACACATTTGGACAGCCAAATGTGCAGTTTTTGTGTGAATTGGGCATCAAAATCCCTTCTGTTAATCTTTCTTGTTGTACTTATCGTTTCAAGCAGAGTGATACGCTAGCCGACAGGCATTCCGTACAAATAGGAGGATTCTCCTTGGCGACTTTAATGCGTACTGTCTCGATGCGTGGCATTTCCTTCATCAACCGTTTGGCTATTCGACCGGCTACATGTTCAAGTAGTTTGCTGGGTATATTCATCTCTTGTTTAACCACTTGAGCCATTTCTGCATAGTTTACCGTGTCATCGAGTTCATCGCTCTCGATGGCCTTGGGACATTCTGCTTCAATGTTAACAGACACGCGAAACCACGCTCCTAATGTTCTTTCATCAGGCAGCACACCATGACGAGCGAATATCCTGATCTCATTCAGACTGATTTCCATCTTCTTCAGCTGGTTCTTCGTTGCCGTTCTGGATGTATTTTTTCAAGGCTCGCTCTACACCGTTTTTCCAGTTGCTGATACTTTCATCGTCAAATGAGAGAGTGGACACGAGGTGCACTACGTTTTCCACAGGCATGTGGTATCGCAATACGCCCGAGATGAGCTTGGCATAATTCCAATACTCTTTGTTGAACTTACTTGATAGTCCCTCGACGGTGGTCTTGTAACCTCGCTTGTTTTGAAATTGAAAGTCGTAACGGTTGCTTCCGTCAGGATTGCTGGCTTTGATGATACGTCCCTTGGTCACGCTTTTGGGTAACGAGATGCCTTCTTCATCATCCTGGAGACCTGTAAAGATCTCGTAAGGCTCGCCGTTCATTAAACCTACAAATGCCACCCATTTCTCTTTGTTGTTCTGAAATCTTACTACGTCACATTCAAGTACTTGTGGACGACTATTGACTTGGGGTATTTCGTTTGGTACATAAGTGCCTGATGCCTCAATGATGCTAAGGCACTCTTCCTCGGTGAGTGGTCTCTGTTTTCTTTCACCTGCTTCTGCCAGCTTGGCTGCTAAACTTTGCTTTGTTTCCATTTCAGTAAATGATTTGTGCAAAAATACTCATTTTTTCTATTTCTTCAAAATAAATGGCATGATAATTTTCTGTTTTCGCTTTTTGTGCCTACCTTTGTCACTCAATTTCCAACTTCCTACTTTTATTTAGCTTTCAATTATCAACTTTCAAGTTTCAAAATTACAATCATGCTGAAGGATGTTATGATGTCGCGTGCAAGTGTGCGCAAGTATAGTGATAAAGCGGTTAGCGATGAGATGCTGGATGAGTTGTTCGAGGCATCTGCCCGCACCCAGACCATGGGTAACTTGCAACTTTATAGTGTAGTGGTGACACGTAGTGAGGAAATGAAGGAGAAGCTTGCTCCTGCTCATTTCAATCAACCTATGGTGAAGGGTGCCCCTGTGGTGCTGACTATCTGTGCTGATTTTAATCGTACTTCTGTGTGGTGCAGAAATCGTAAGGCAGAACCTGGTTATGATAATATGCTTAGTTTTATCAATGCAGCAAGTGATGCTTTGCTTTTTGCTCAAACATTCAGTTGTTTGGCAGAAGAGGCTGGTTTAGGCATTTGTTATTTGGGAACTACAGTTTATATGCCAGGCATGATCATCGATGCTTTGCAATTGCCTAAGTTGGTGATGCCTGTAGCAACGCTTACCGTGGGATGGCCAGCAGAAGAACCTGCCTTGTCTGATCGTTTGTCAGTGAATTCATTTGTGCATTCAGAGACTTACCGCGATTATTTGCCCGCCGATATTGATAAATATTATAAGGAAAAGGAAGCACTCCCTGAAAATCAAAAATTCGTAGAGATAAACAATAAGGAAACGTTGGCACAGATATTCACGGACATCCGTTATACCAAACGTGATAACGTGGCGCTTAGTGCTTCGTTTTTGGAAACATTAAGGAAACAAGGTTTCTTGAGTGACTAAGTTTCCTAGTTCCCGATAAAAACTCACCCCTCGCTTTCTCCTAAAGAAAAAGCGAGGGGTGAGATGTTTTTATATGAAAAGAACACTATCTCTTCAAGCTTGCCTCAATCTCTGATACGAGGTCGTTGAGTTTCTTGTCAGTTGAAATGCGATCGGTGATAGACCGCACGGAGTGGATTACTGTAGTATGGTTGCGTTGACCAATCAATGCTCCAATCTTGCTTGTTGAAAGGTTTGTGTGCTTCTGTGCCAGATACATAGCTATTTGACGAGCCTGTACGACAGATGCCTTTCTTGTCGAACTGAATACGTCTTCCTTTGAAACATTTGACTTTTCGCACGCGTGTTCAAGAATCTGGTCAATAGTGATGGGCTTGTTCTCCACATTGACAGCATGCCCTACCACACGACGTGCCATGTTGATGTCAACATCGCAGTTGTAAACTACAGAGTGTGCCATCAGCGAATTGAGCACACCTTCAAGCTCACGCACGCTCTCCTTTACATTCTGGGTGATGTACTCAATGACATCATTGGGAATGTGGAGACCATTACGATGTACCTTGTTCACGAGGATGCCACGACGCAATGTCTCGTCGGGCTGTTGTAACTCAGCCAGTAGTCCCCATTTGAAGCGAGTTATCAGTCGCTCGTTCATGCCCTGCAGTTCTGTAGGAGGACGGTCACAAGTAAGGATGATGTGTTTACCGTTTGCCTTCAGGTGATTAAAGATGTGGAAGAATGTGTCTTGCGTACTCGTGTGAGAGGCAAATTCCTGTATGTCATCAATAATCAGTACATCTATCTGCTGATAGAAGCGGATGAAGTCGTTGACCGTCTTTTTGATGCAAGAGTCTATGTATTGTACCTGAAAAAGATGTGCGCTGAGATACAGTACACGTTTCTCAGGTTGTAATTCCTTAATGGCATGACCAATGGCATTCACCAAGTGTGTTTTGCCCACACCGGAATGTCCGAAGATGAAGAGTGGGTTGAACGTCATCTGCTTGGGGTTGGTGGCAATACTCATACCCACACTTCGTGGTAATAAGTTGCTGGATCCCTCGATGAAGTTGTCAAAGTTATATTCTTCAATCAGGTGTGAATCGAATTCTGGTGAAGGAGCATGTGACTGCAATGTGGTGGGTGCCTGATTTGCAGGATGCTGTGGCAAATTCTTGACGGTAGAAACTGGACGGCTCTCGACATTGGATGTGAGATTGTTCTCACTATCCGTCAACTGTTTGAAGTATAATTTTACTTTCTCTCCGTATTCCTTACGTAAAGCAACGTATGTGAGTTTTTGGAAGTTTTTCCCAATGAACTCGCTGAAAAAGCTGCTTGGTGCATTTATTAGCAATTCGCAAGACTCTGTATCATACGAAGAGAAAGACAATGGCTCGAACCATGTCTTAAAGTGGTTGTCTTCAAGGTTGTTCTTAATAAACTTAAGACAACGCTCCCATTTCAGTTTGTATTCGTCTTGTTGCGTCATTTGCAATTAGTTAGGTTATCCTGCTTGTTTTTGCGGGAAAACGGTTGCAAAGATACGAAAAAATGCTCAGCAAAACAAGCGTTTTTCGTCTAAAATTTCAAGAAAAAATTATTTGTCCTTTTTCCCGAAAACAGAGAAATGAACGTATCTCTTTGGATGTGCTTGTAAGTCAATAAGAAGGTTGTTAGCACTCTTAATTGTATTGTTCAAATTGTGGTATATTGCCGTGTCTTTAAGCAAAAGTCCAAGATTTCCGTTGGGGTCTTCCATAAGTTTAATAAGACCCTGTACGTCATCAATAGTCTGGTTAACCTTGTTCAAAGTCTGCTGCATGTCGAGTTCAGCCAGATTGCCTGTCAGTCTGTTCACGTTTTGCCCTGCCTCATCAAATGTCTTCATCAGTTTAGGCATGTCATTTGCCAGAAGTTTGTTGAGATGATGAGTGCTGCTATTAAGATTAGCCGTCAGTTGTTCGGTGTTACCAATAACCTTGGCGATATTGGGGTCACTGGCCACAGTATTGATTGTGGTGATGAGTGAGTCAACGTGATGCAGTACCACCGTCACTTCGGGAAGCATCTTGGCCGCTTGTGCCATCAGGCCGTCATCATCCGAGCCTTTGATGGTATCTCCCTTGGCAACCATTTCCTTGGGGTTGGTGCCCAAAGTGAGGTTGAGGGTGCATCCGCCCAACATACCCTCGGCCAATGATGCCTTAGTGCCTACGGGTAAGCGAACATCATCGTCAACGGTAATCTCGACAACTACCTCACCAGGCTTGTTGAAGTCGTAGGTGATGTTGCGTACGATGCCTATCTGATAGCCATCTGCATACACAGGGCTGCTAGCTGCAAGTCCCTTGGCATTGTTGAATGTGATGTAATAGTTATGGCTGGGCGAGAATTTAATACCTTTGAGGTAGCTGATGCCCAAATACAGCACTACTAGTGCCACGATTCCTGTTAAACCTATTTTAACTTCTTTTGTAAAGAATTTCATTGTGCTTATATTATATATTTATAATGTATTTTTGCTTTTGTTACGTCATCAGGTTGCTCACACCTTTGGCATTGCAACTTGGCAAGATGCTGTTCATGAATGCTGGGTTTCCTCTTTTTTCCACCCAGAGTTGCCGACAAAGGACTACTTGCCGTTTCTGTATTGCTTGATGGCATTGAACAAGCTCTTGCTGAGTTCTTCCGTACTTTTATTGGTAGCGAGATAATTCTCTTCCTCGGGAGTGGTGATGTACCCTAACTCGACGAGGACACTGGGCATGGAAGTTGCTCTCAGTACCAGGAATCCAGCTTGGTAAACTCCTCTGTCTCTTCGGCCTGCTGTGCCAGAAAACTGCTTTTGTATGCTGCCGGCCAAGTCCACGCTTTGCTTCATGTATTGGTCTTGCATAAGTTCGAAGATAATGTAGCTCTCGCTCGACTTAGGGTCGAAACCTTCATATTTCTCTTCGTAGTCGTTCTCCATCATAATGGCTGAGTTCTCGCGCTTGGCCACTTCAAGGTTGCTGGCTGCACGGTGCATACCCAATGTGTAGGTCTCTGTACCTTTTACAGACCTGTTGACACCCGATGCATTGGTGTGGATGGAGATGAAAAGGTCTGCCTTGTTGCGGTTGGCAATGTTAGCGCGTTGGTTGAGTTCCACAAATACATCGGTCTTGCGTGTGTACACAACCTTGGCATCGGGCATGTTCTGTTCAATCAGTTTACCCAAAGCCAGCGCTACGCGCAGGTTAATATCTTTTTCCTTCAGTTTCTTGCCTACTGCACCGGGATCTTTGCCCCCGTGACCTGCATCAATGACAAGTGTGAAAGGCTTGGCCTGAAGTGTGATGGCGACCATCAAACTAACAAAAAGTAAGTATATGCGCTTCATCAGTGGATTTTGCTGTTTTGTATTTGTGTGCAAAATTAAGAAAAAAAAGTGAAACACAAATGCCCTTTGAGCCAAAAGTGAATAGGTGTATGGTTAAAAAAGATGAAATTGGTACATTTTGTATTGAAAATCTTACAAATGTACCAATTTCTTTAAGGGTGTGTTATAGGTTCAGGTTTATTCTTGCACCTGCCAACACGCATATTCCGGGTTGGGGAATGTTGCCCAAGTCGAAATATCGGTGGTTGGTGATGTTGCTGCCTTGCACGTAGAGGTTAAACTTCTTGTCCGTCCATTGCAGTTTCACATCGAGCGTAGCATAGGGATGGTATGCTTGCAGGCGGTTGGTGGCCATTGGCTTGCCTGTTTCTGCCGAAGTTTCATATACTACATAGCTTCCCATACGGTCTTGCCAGCGCAGGTTCCAGTAGGCAGACAGCTTGCTGAATACTTTGTGCGACAGACTTGCTGTGAGTTTGTGGCGCAGGTATTCGAGTGCATAGTTTGACTTGTATATTTCCTGGTCGTCATGACGCTTCTGATGGATATAGGTGTATCCAAGGTTGAAGGTCTGTACCCAGGTGTCATGCCCCATGAGGTCATTGAACTTCAGCTTCAGTTCGGCTTGTACCCCCATGTTGTCGAGGTTGAAGGCAGTTGAGTGATAGGTGTCATCGGGTGCATACATCACCCAGTCTATCATATTATTGCCACGATGGTAGAAGCCTCGTACGGTGCCCTGCAATCCGCTCTTGGTGTAGGTGGCTCCCAACTGTATGCTCTGACTCTCCTCGGGCTTCAATCCCTTATTGCCTTCATGAGTGGCACTCTTGTAATAGAGTTCGGTAAATGAAGGGAGGCGGAATCCCTTGTTATAGCTGAGGTACACTTTCCAGTTTGTTGTGGGACGGTATGCCACATCGATTCCTGGATAAACCCTGAACTTGTAATCCACGCTTGTGCTCATGCTCGACATCAAGCCAGCCGAGATTGTCCAATGGTCAAGCAAGATATTGTGCTCCAGGTTGAAGCTGATGTTGGTGCGGTCGTCCTGACGGGTGTAGTACACCTCGTCGTCTTTCCCACCATGAGCCATCACGTACTGCTTTTCTTCCAGGTCTTTACCCAGGCTGGTTGAGAGGATACCCTCCTGACGAATGTCTGCTCCGATGGCGGTTCGTCCGCCCCACCATCCGAAGTGTCCGCCTATCTTGATGCCATAGGCGTCAGCTTGGTGGAAGTTCTCGCCGGTTTGGCTGTCACGAATCAGTTCGAAGTTGTCGTAAGTGCGGTTCCAGTACACACTGGGCGTGAACACGAACTTGCCTTTCGTCTCTGCTCCCACGCTCATCAGGTATCGCTCGTTGCGCTCAAACTGATTGGGGTAGGCTGCACTGTAGAAAGTGTTGGCCCCATACTGCTTCTTGGAGAAGCCGGCTTGCCAGTTCAGCGAGAGGCTTTGGTTTTCGAAACTACCTTGGTAGTACAGCTGTCCTTTGCGCCAGTCGCTATTGGTAGTACCGCCATCGCTTCTGCCGCCACCTCCACTGATGCGGTTCACCAGATTAGGGGTTACCCATGCCACACGGCCGTCAGCCTGCATCGTGCCCCAGCTTCCGGCTTCTGCTCCCACAGAAAGGTTTGACTGCGCATCCTTGTGGGTGACGATGTTGATGGCACCACCGAATGCTGTTCCACCATACACACGACTGGCAGCTCCCTCCAGCATCTCGATGCGTTCAATGTCGCTGATGCTCACAGGGAAGTCCGCAGCCAGATGTCCGGTGTGCGGGTTGCTGATGTTCACTCCGTTGAGCAACAGCGTGATCTGGTCAAATATGCCTCCGTCGATGCTGATGTCCGTCTGTACTCCAAAGCCACCGCGTTGACGGACATCTACGCCGGTAGCTAGCTTCATAAGGTCGTTGACACTCTGTGCCCCCGCCCGTTGAATGTCCTCGCGGGTAAGCACAGAAACAATGCGTGCTGACTGCAATTGGGTCAGCGGTGCCATGGTGCCGCTTACGGTCACCTCGGCCATGCTCTTCTCATCGTCAGCAAGATCTTCAATGTTGGGAAGCAGAGTGGGGGTAGAAGCCTCCACCTTGTCAAGGGTGGCGGTGCTCAGCGTGGCTATGGTCAGCACGCCGATTCTTACCTCACGCTTCAAACTGTTGAAGATGCTGTAACCCTTTCTGCCATAGTGGTGAAAGGTGATGGTTTGAGCCTCTTTGTTCTGTTTGTTAAACATGATTTAATTGATTTGAATTCTCGCAATATTGCGATTTTGGGTGCAAAGGTACAAAAAATAGTTCATAGTTTGTAGTTCGTGGTTCATAGTTTTTGCATATTCAATTGTATTTTGTAATTTTGTGCAATTCAAAGAATCTGGCATTATACATATATATTGCATGAAGAAAACATTGTTAAGTCTGATGTACCTGATGCTTCCCTTGTGGATAGCAGCACAGACGAAGTATGACCTCTCCCGTATGCAGATGGAGAAACTAAACCGTGGCTTGGTGGCTGTTCGTGCTTCTGCCGATAGTGTGATGCTCTCATGGCGTTACCTTAGCAGTGATCCCATCAACCAGTCGTTCTCTGTTTTCAGAGATGGCAAGAAGATTGCCGACGTGCCTGCCGCTCACAGCACCACCTTCATGGATTACAATCCCTCTTCGGCTTCTTCACGTTATGAGATAGTACCACGTAAAGGTTCGCTGAAAGGACAATGGACATTGCCTGCCCATGCTCCCATAGGATATCTGGACATAGCCTTGCAAACTCCTCCCTCGCCCGAGGTGCCCGATGGCTTCGCGGGGAATCGGCGTTGGCCCCTCAGTTACATTGCCAACGATGCCTCTATGGCCGATCTCGACGGTGATGGACAAATGGAGATTGTGCTGAAGTGGGAACCGAGTAATTCCAAGGACAACTCGCACGGCGGTTTTACCTCACCGGTCATCTTTGATGCCTATAAACTTGATGGCACTCGTCTGTGGCGCATCAACATGGGGCGTAACATACGTGCAGGCGCCCACTATACCCAGTTCATGGTGTACGACCTTGATGGTGACGGCTGTGCCGAGGTGGTGATGAAGACTGCTGACGGAACCACCGATGCCAAAGGTACTGTGCTGGGTGATGCTGAGGCCGATTGGCGTCATGGCATTAATGGACCCACACCCAAACGTGATGAGAAGGTTGGCTACATTGACCAGGGACCAGAGTACCTCACCGTCTTCAATGGCGCAACGGGAGAGGCATTACATACCATTGACTATGTACCTGCCCGTGGGAATATCAACTTGTGGGGCGACAACTATGCCAACCGCAGCGAACGCTATCTGGCTTGCGTGGCTTATCTTGATGGAGTGCATCCCTCAGTGGTGATGTGTCGAGGCTACTATACCCGCATGACGCTTGCAGCCTTCGATTTCGATGGTGCGCAGCTTCGTCAGCGTTGGTTGTTCGACAGCGATAAGGAGGATCGTGCCTACTTCGGTCAGGGCAATCATAATCTTCGTGTGGGCGATGTGGATGGTGATGGTAAAGATGAGATTATCTATGGTTCATGTGCCATTGATGATGATGGCAAACCACTCTATAGTACCCGTATGGGGCATGGTGATGCCATGCACCTCACGGCCTTTTTCCCCAATGATGACCGTCTGTATGTGTGGGACTGCCATGAGAACAAACATGATGGCGCAGAGTTGCACGATGCTGCTACAGGCAAGGTGGCTTTTCAGTTCTTCTCGAACAGCGACGTGGGGCGTTGCATGGCGGCTGACATCGACCCTGACAATCCGGGATTGGAGATGTGGTCGTTGGCTAATGGTATTACCAACGTCAAGGGTGAAATAATTGCCGACAGGGTGCGTGGTTTGAGTACCAATATGGCTGTTTGGTGGGATGGTGACTTGTTGCGCGAGCTGCTCGATCATGAAACGGTCAGTAAGTACGATTGGCAGGAGAAGGCTGTGCGTTCGTTGCAGCGTTTTGAAGAATGTCAGTTCAACAATGGTACCAAGAGCAATCCATGTCTGCAGGCCGATGTGCTGGGCGACTGGCGTGAGGAGGTGCTGGTGCGTACCGCTGACAATCAGCATCTTCGTCTGTATGTCAGTACGTTGCCCACTACGTACCGTTTCCATACCTTCCTTGAAGACCCTGTGTATCGCCTTTCCATCGTTTACCAGAATGTGTCCTACAACCAGCCTACACAGCCTGGTTTCTTCTTTGGCGAGGATTTGAAGCGTAGCGGCAAACTGTTTCGTGGATGGCAATTCTAAAGATTGAAATACAATTATTGGCTCAGTAGATATTTTCCGTGGCAATCCACAGCACTGACTACCCAAATATCAGAGTGCAACGGTAGAGATAGAAGGGTAAGTCACGCACGCCTCTTAGCTCAGAGCGGAATCCCTTCATTTTTGAGTTGAGAGACTC
>JAZLKL010000006.1:0-24655 GCA_045597585.1 Bacteroidaceae bacterium
GCTTACCACGCTACCTTTCAAGGATAAGTCGTTCGACGTCATCATTGCCAATCCACCCTACGGCATCAGTTGGAAAGGCTATGAGAGCGACATCCGTAACGACCAGACAGGGCAGTTTCATGCTTGTCCTGCCGTGAGCGATGGCCAGCTCCTGTTCATGCAGCACATACTGTGGCAGCTCGACCATAACGGCATAGCCGTAGAGGTGCACAATGGTTCTACGCTGTTCAGTGGAGATGCCGGTGGCGGAGAGAGCAACATCCGCAAGTATATCTTCGACCAGGATTGGGTGGAGGCCATCATACAGATGCCGAGCGATGAGTTCTTCAATACAGGCATCTACACTTATCTGTGGATAATGAACAAGAACAAGTCGGCAGAACGTCGTGGCAAGGTGATGCTGATAAACGGCAGCAATGGTTGGAAGCTGCTGAAGAAGAGCAAGGGCAGCAAGCGCCGTGAGATGTTGCCAGAGCACCGTCAGCAGATTGTTGACGCGCTGACTCGCTTTGAGGATTGCGAGATAGGCAAGGTGTTTGCTAAGGAGCACTTCTATTATAACAAACAGCAGATTGTACTTACCGATATTGACAATGCTGGCAAGTCGGTGCTATCAAGTGTTTGCGAGGATGCCAAGCCATACAAGCTTACGGTTGACAGGATTGAACTTGAAGGCGAAACGATAGAAGAGTTGCAGGGTTTGTCGCTGGAAGAGGGCAAGGAACTGCTTGAACGACTGAAGAAATACGATACCTGTGAGAATCCTTTCATTGTCTATGACGACAAGGATGGGCATTATGCCTACGACAAGGGGCGCAGAAGCATCGTCTATGCTGATGCCGATGGAGTGATTACTGACCTCGGCAATGGCAAGTTTGCGTTTAAGGCAAGCAATTCTGCTAAGACGAAGCAGTCGTCTGTCTTTGTGTCTATCGAGCCTGTCTATGTCAATGACTACGAGATAATTCCGTACAGCAGCAATGCCGAAGAGAATGAGCAGCAGATTGATGATTTCCTCCGTCGCTACATCTTCAAGCCTTATTGTAAGAAAGAGAATACCGTTGGGGTGGAACTGAACTTCAACAAGGAGTTCTATGTGCCGGAAGAGATTGGCAGCGTAGAGGGGATTCTTGCTGAACTAAAAGAATTGGATAAAGAGTTGGAGGAGATTGAGGTATGAGGATAAAAGATATAGTAAATCTTCGAAATGAGAAAACCCAACGTATAGATTTACCATATATTGCACTGGAAAATATTATAAGTTGGGATGCATCTTTCGTCGAAACAGAAGCCGCTACAGAAGGAATTAACAACCTATTCTATACAGACGACATCTTGTTTGGGAAACTTCGTCCCTATTTGGCAAAAGGATATATCCCTAATTATAACGGAATTTGCTCTACAGAGTTTTTTGTAATGGAGGCAAAAGAAGGTTTTTTCAATAGACACCTTCTGTATTACTTTCTATCTCATTCTCTTATAGATTATATTCGTAATCAAGTGGCAGGAGTAAAGATGCCAAGGACGAATTGGAACTCTTTTTCTGCTATTGAACTAACCATACCTTCATTAGATGAACAACGAAATATAGTCGCCTACCTCGACACCAAAACCGCAGCGATAGACAAACGCATTGCGGTATTGGAGAAGAAGCATGAAGTATATTCACGATTGAGAAAAAGCATCATCAATCGTGCCGTTACTCGTGGCTTGACTCCAAACGTTCCACTCAAAGATTCTGGTGTTGACTGGATTGGTATGATTCCTGAACATTGGGAGATTAGGAGAATGAAGGATATATCATATATGTATGGTGGTTTAACTGGTAAAAGTGGCGATGATTTTAGATGCGAGGATAAGAGCAAAACAAAACCATTCATTCCATTTACTAACATCCTAAATAACACGAGAATAGATCCATACCAGATGAGTGATGTTGTAATGAATGCAGATGAAGAACAGAATATCGTTAAAAAAGGAGACTTGCTGTTCTTGATGAGTTCTGAGGATTACGATAGTATTGCTAAATCATCTGTTGTGGTGAATGATTTAGGTGAGGTGTACCTGAATAGTTTTTGCCGTGGAGTAAGACCAACACTTGACATAATAGATTCTGCATTCTTAAATTACGAATTATATTCAACCAACAATCGTGATGCACTTCGTTTTGAAGCTAGAGGTTTTACTCGAATTAACATCAAAGTTGATAGGATTAATAGCCATTTCGTGATTCTCCCTCCTCTCCACGAGCAACGCGCCATTGCCGACTACCTTGATGATAAATGCGCAAAGATAGATGCTGCGGTAGAGAATATCGGCAAACAGATAGATGCACTGAAACGACTGAAGCGAGCACTCATCAATGAGGTAGTGACAGGCAAGAGAAAAGTATAACGAAGAAACAAGATAGAACAATGATAGAAACAGAATTACAAAACGACTACGTCATGGATTTCCTCTGCCGAAGGGCAGATGGTTTAGGGTATCGTGAGGTGAAGAACACTACTGTAAACAACGACTTGTTTATTCCGGCTGACCTGAAGGAGTTTGTAAGTGGACAGACGCCTGTGGCTTGGCGCAACCTGAAGCAGAAGCATGGAGGCGATGAGCAGGAGGTGATGCAGGTGCTGATGGACGAACTGAAACGTCGAGTGATGGAGTCGACCAACGTGGCAGTGTTTCTCAACAAGAACCGCAGCATCACACTCGAAGGTGAACAGCTACAGGTGATATACGTGTCGGGCACAGAACTGAGTGGCGACGAGGAATTTGAGAAGAACATCTTCTCTGCCGTGCAGGAGATGAGCTACAGGTATGACCACAATGGAGCGAAGCAGTTTGCCATTCGTCCCGATGTGTCGTTCTTCGTAAACGGCATATTCCTTGGCTACCTGGAACTGAAGAGCGTGAGCAACGGACAGAATGCAAGACGCCACGGCAGGGACAAGATAACCGCCGACTATCTGGAAGCCATGCAGGCATACGCACGCCTTGCCGACGGCAACGACGTGAAGCAGACGCTCAGGAGGAATATGCTGCGCATCTTTGAGAAGTCGATACATCTGGTAAGCACTGACATCAACGAGACATACGTGCTGAGAAACGTAGCACAGTTCTTTGACGAGACGAAGAAAGGCTTTTATGATGGAACCCTGACCATCAGCGACTACCGCCCCAATATAAACAAAGTGTTCAAACCTTATCCGCTGAGCGATGAGTCGATGCCACAGGAAGCACGCTTTGAGGAAGTGATGACGGCTCTGTACTCCAAGAAGATGATAGAGAAGGAGATACTCTACTACAACTTCCTGCAATACTCATACCAGGAGAAGGCAGACGGCACGAAGAAAGCCAAGAAGGAGCGCACCAGCAACACGGGTCGCCTGATTTCTCCACGCCCAAAACAGAAGTATGGTTGCGACAAGATAATGCGCCGGGTAAGGGAGATGCTCGACCATGAGCAAGAGCCAGATTACTTCATCAACAAATTGCGAAATGACCTCACACAGATGGGGGCATCAGCAGAAAAGATTGAAAAGATAATTGCTGACCGTCAGGCATACTGCAACAATAAATATGTGTATTCGCTTTTGCTACAGTATGCTGCCGGATTCGGTAAGAGTAACATCATTGGTTGGACGGCTCTGCAACTGAAGGACATGCGCTATCATGGCGAATGGGCTTACGACAAGGTGCTCATCGTGGTTGACCGTCTGCAACTGCGCGACCAGACGGACACGATGATGATGAACATGAACATTGACAAGGCGATGTTCACCGAGGCACGCGACCAGAAGGAGTTCATAAAGGCGCTGACGGACAAGCGCCGAATAATCGTCGTCAACATACAGAAGTTCCTTGACCTACAGGATGCTTTGAAGCGTGCCGGCAAGGAACTGAAACAGATGCGCGTGGCATTCCTCATCGATGAGATTCATCGCTCGAACACTGGTGACAGCCACGAGCAGATGGTCAGCACGTTTGATCAGTTGCATGATGTGTTTGATGCCAACGAAGGCAATGTGCTTGGCAGGAAGAAGAACCTGATAGTGGGTTTCACGGCAACACCAAGCGAGAAGGTGCTGGCAAGATTCGGTGAATACTATGGTGGCGAGAACATCAACCAACTGTGGATTCCGTTTGACAGCTATACCATGAGCGAGGCGATAAAGGACGGATACATACTTGACCCCACGAAGCACATCATACCCATACCCACGAAGATGCACTTTGAACTGCCAGAGGTTCTGGATGGCATTACGATGGATGAGGCAGAGAAGGTGAAGGTGGTGCTTGCCATGAAGAAGATATACGAGAACAAGGACAGGATGAAGGAACTGTCGAGGATTATCGTCAACCGTCTGGTGAGCCTTGTCTATGGCAAGATTCATGGCCAGGGAAAGGCGATGCTTGCCGTAACGAGCATTCCCATTGCCATTGATTACTGCAAGATGATACGACAGATGATGGCGCAGAAATGCCAGAGCAAACGCTACGAGAAGTATAAGGATGCTCCCATTGCCATAGTGTATAGCGACAATCAGAACTACGAGTCATGCAGTTCGATGAACGGCAATATGAGCGAGGAAAAGGTGATACAGAACTTCAAGCAGGCAAAGAACGGACTTATCATCGTGGTGGATAAGTTGCAGACGGGCTTTGACGAACCGAAGTTGCACACGCTGTTCCTTGACAAGGAGATACGCGACATAAATGCCATACAGACCATAAGCCGAGTGAACCGAACCTGCAAGTACAAGGACGAGTGTCACATAGTGGATATGTCATACGGCAGTGCCAATATCAAGAATATACGTGAGGCATTCAGGATGTTCTGCGACATGGTTGTCTCTGATTTTGATCCCAAGGAAGAACGGCGTGTAATGATGGAGATGTACGACCAGCTGCGCAGCGAGTATCTGTTTGTCAGGTGGTTTGACAAGTTCAAGGCATCATTGTCGCTGCCCAACAACACCATGACGATGATGGCCATTGACAGCGACATGCGCCAGTGGATAAAGGCTGCCATAAAGCGTGCAGAGGAACAGATGCAAGGCGAGGCGGATGACGAGGAGGAAAGTGTGAGCATGGATGACGATGCTAAGAAACTGCGCCGACTGATAGGCAGGTACAATGGCGAACTGCTGATGCTTGATGGGGTGATGGATGTGGATGCGAAATACAAGGAAGAAGCCTTCGGAATGTTCTGGCTGAGATATTGCGAGATGTATCGTAGTGAGACCAAGACGGATAGCACCAGCGTAGGCATTGAGGTGGATTATGATGACGAATGGGGATTTGTGACCGCTGGTTTGGATTTGCCTTCAGAGGAAGAAAACACCCATGAGGAAGCGGATGAAGAAGACGATGGCGATGAGGGTGCTGAAGATGGGAGCAAGAATAGGAAACCGGGCAAGAAACCAAAGAAGAAGGTTATAGACTTTGCAGAGTTGGTTGATGCCTTGAATGACAACGAGGAGGTGACAGCCGAGGAAATAGCGATGTGGAAAGGCAGTAAGCAGAAGTTCTATGACCAGATGTCGGCCGATGCGGAGTTTGTAGCGATGATAAAGGATGATAACTTTGAGCGTGAACAGATAGAGAAAGCCTATCAGAAGCAGCTGCGTAAGTTCAAGCGTGGAATGGAGCGTATGGGCATACCACAGCCACGACTGTTCGGACAGATGCTGGACGAGAATGCGGAGCAGATATTTGATGACTTCTGCGAGACAATTAACCCATCTCCAGAGGTGGTGGTTGAGCTGACTCCTTATCCTTTTGAAACAAGTGATTATGCTCTCAGCATGATAGCCGAAGATTCAGGCAGACAGGTTGATTATCATCCGTCGGATAATCTTGCAGGTAGTATGAAAGCATTAGCTATCCGTCAGCCATGGGCATCGCTGATAGCCTGTGGGGTGAAGGATGTAGAGCTTCGGGAATCCATGACGCCACCATGCAAGCGTTTTATGATTGCTGCAAGTGGTATAAAAGAGCGTTTGGAATATTTGCCTCCCTTTGTGCAAGATGCTGTAAATAAACTTATAGAGAATGGTGTAATGCCTCCATACGAGTATTGGCCCACGAAGGCAATCATCGGTTATGTGGATATAGAAAGGGTAACCTATGATGACGTTGATTCGATATGGGCAGAGGGGCATTATGGCATAAAGTACGTGCTGAGCAATGCTCATGTTCTGGACGAACCTGTATATGGAAAGAACAAGGCAACTCCCCTCTTCTATAATGTGGATGGCTATGATGATGAGCATCTGCCACCTGCGCATAAAGTGGAATTATAATTTGTGTTTCTTAAACGCAAAGACGCAGAGTTTTCTTTTTAGTCTAAAAGACCTTCAACTCCTTTGCGTCTTTGCGTTACACCAAATCATCGCGCTGCCGATTGTGAATTATACATTGTGAATTGTCATCTCGTTAGGCGATTTTTCACTATTCACTATTCACTAATATAGCTTTGGCTTCCGTGACTCAAGGTATGTACGTGTCTCCCCATTCGGGTTCACGCTTCTCCAGGAAGGCACGTCCACCCTCCTGTGCCTCGTCGCTGAAGTAGTAGAGCATGGTGGCATCACCCGCCAGCTCCTGTATGCCAGCCTGCCCGTCGAGTTCGGCGTTGAGGCCACGCTTAATCATGCGCAGGGCAATGGGCGAGCGCTTCATCATAATCTTGCACCACTCCACGGTAGCGTCTTCCAGTTCGGCGTGAGGCACCACCTTGTTGACGAGTCCCATGCTGAGAGCCTCCTGGGCGGTGTAGAGCTGGCAGAGGAACCATATCTCGCGAGCCTTCTTCTGTCCCACGATGCGTGCCAGGTAGGATGAACCGAAGCCTGCATCGAACGAGCCTACCTTGGGACCCGTCTGTCCGAACTTGGCATTGTCGGCAGCAATGGTAAGGTCGCAAACCACGTGCAGCACATGTCCGCCACCCACGGCGAAACCGTTGACCATGGCGATGACAGGTTTGGGGATGCTTCTGATTTGCCTCTGCACATCCAGCACGCTGAGTCGGGGTATGCCATCCTCGCCGATGTAGCCACCGCGTCCCTTCACGTTCATGTCGCCACCTGCGCAGAAGGCATTGGTCTTCATCCAGTCCTCCTCGCTCTGCCCCTCCTTGCGTGGGCTGTCGGCACCGGTGAGGATGACCACACGCACGCTGCTCTTCTCGCGACAGATGCGCATGGCATCGCTAAGCTCCCATGTGGTGAGGGGGGTGAATGCGTTTCGCACTTGTGGACGGTTGATGGTGATGCGGGCTATGCCCTCCCATTCGTCCAGCAGAATCTCTCGATATTCCTTGATGGTTTTCCAGTCTCTCATAATTATCTTTGGTTTTTAAAAGGGTTTTCAGTGTCGCTCTTGTTGCCTGCATTTTTGACTGACGTCAAAAAGACGGGGGCAAAGGGGGAGGGGCCGCTCTTATTGGCTAAGGAGGGCAGCACCATTCTTATTCCCCCTCGTGGGGTAGGTGGGCTGGGGGTAGGGCTGCTACTTTTTTCGCTGCGACAAAAGTACGAAAAAAGGCTCAATTGCACAAATTATTGTGAAATATGAATGCAAGAAAACCAATTATTGGCCTAAGTGCCTCGTATTTATAAAATAATTTGTATCTTTGCCCCAAACTAACATAGTGCAGGCAGACTGCACGACAACCGACTAACCATATTGTATCAAAAAGTATGTCTTTTAAGAAATTTACACTTTTTTGCTTGTTTTCATGCCTGGCTTGGGTAAGCCGTGCTGAGAATGGATGGATTGATGTAACCTCACAGTACATAGCCAATGCTCATTTTGACTATAGCGGTGACGAGGGATGGAATATTCAGACCAACGCCCAGAGCAACAACTATGACTTTGGTGCCCGTGAGTTCTGGTATGGCCAATGGCGCATCTCGCAGAAGGTCGTTGTGCCCAACGGGCATTACCGCCTCAGCGTGCAGGCCTATCACAGGTATGGCGACAATACCTTGCAGAACTTCCTTTCATGGATGACCGATGGAGAAGGCTCCAGTTCGCAACTCTATGCCAACGAGGCATGGGTGCCACTCAAGAACATATACAGCGAGAAAATCGACGAGAACTATGCCGGCAACTGCTGGGGCATCACCTACACGGGGGGGGATACCCCCATCGCGTACTGGTTTCCCAATGGAATGGAGTCGGGAGCCTACTGCTTCTCAAAGGGTATGTACGTCAACGAACTTGAGTTTGACGTGACCGATGGCGAACTTGAGTTTGGAATCTACAACGACGATTACGTGGCAAGCAACTGGTGCATGATGGACAACTGGAAGCTGGAGTACTACGGCGAGATGGTGACCGTAACCTCGGTGAAGGTCAATCCCACCAAGCTTACCCTCGGCGTGGCCGAGAAATCAAAGGTCGAGGCAACCGTAAGTCCTGCCAATGCTACCGTGCAGAAGGTTGAATGGGCATCGTCTGACGAGTCGGTGGCCGTAGTGGATGCTCAGGGTAACGTGACCGGTGTGGCACCAGGAACGGCCAAGATAACCGCCACCGCCACCGATGGCTCAAAACGCAGGGCCACCTGTACCGTCACGGTGGTCTATAACGGTGCCAAGGCAGGAACCTTGCTTGTGAACGAGCTGATGCCTGCCAATGTGGATATGTATGTGGATCCCTCATGGAACTATGGTTCGTGGATAGAGTTATACAATTCCACCGACCAATACTACACCGTGGGAGGCTACTGGGCCAGCGATGACCCCGAGAACCTCAAGAAGGCACGCATCCATGCCAGCGTGGGAGGTGTGCAGCCTCATGGCTATAGCCTGTTGTATTTTGGCCATGCCGACACTCGCAAGGATGTGAACGAGAAGTGGGTGAATACGCAGGTGGATATGAAGCTCGATTGCGAGGGTGGCACCCTCTACATCTCTGACGACGAGGGTAACATCATCCTGCAGCAGGATTATCCGCAGGCGGTGATGCGCTGCTCGTATGCCCGTCGCTCTGACGGCTCTGACGAGTGGGGATGGTGTGCCGATCCTACCCCCTATACCACCAATGCCGGCATGAAGTTTGCCGAGAAGCAGCTCGACGACCCCGTAGTCAACCTCGACGGACAACTGTTTAACGGAACACTCGCGGTCAAGGTTGCCATTCCCGCAGGGGCTACCTTGCGCTACACCACCGACGGCATGACTCCCACGCTCGAGGATGGCTATACCAGCAAGACGGGTTCTTTCACCGTCAAGCAGACTACCACCTACCGCTTCCGCCTGTTCCAGGACGGCTACCTGCCCAGTAAGGTGGTCACCCGTTCGTACATCGCCAACGAAGGCTACTACCTGCCCGTGGTGTCGATTGTGACCGACGAAAGAAACCTCTACGACGACGAGCTGGGCATCTATGTGACCGGTACGAATGGCAAGACGGCCAACCAGGACTATACCAAGCGTAACTTCAACATGGAGTGGGACCGTCCAGCCAGCTTCGAGTTTATCGCCAACGGCCATAACCCCGAGAATGTGGAGGGCTACTTCGCACAGGAGGTTGACATCGCCATCAGCGGTGGATGGAGCCGCAAGTACGAGCCCCGCTCGTTCAAGGTAAAGAGTGGCAAGCAGTACGACCTCAAGAACTCGCTCGACTACCCCTTCTTTGCCGACAAGCCTTACAACAAGAACAAGTCGCTGCTGCTGCGCAATGGTGGTAACGACGAATACAACCAGACTCGCCTCAAGGATGCTGCCTTGCAGCAGATAGCCCGCGTGTCGCAGTTCCCCCTCAACCTGCAGTCTTATCAGCCCACCCATGTGCTCATCAACGGCAACTACCTGGGTATGCTCAACATGCGCGAGCCCAGCAACAAGCATTACGGCTACGCCAACTATGGCATCGATACCGACGAGATTGATGCCTTTGAGATGAGTGTGGATTCGGCCTATGTGCAGAAGGACGGCACCAAGGATGCCTTCAGGGAGTGGTACACGCTGAGCGCCAATGCTAAGGACGAGATAGCGTATCTGCAGATTCTGGACCTCGTGGATATTGACGACTACATCAACTACATGGCATTCAAGTTCTTCCTCAACGACTGGGACTGGCCACACAACAATGCCAAGGGATTCCGCGACCGCAACGATGGCAAGTTCCACTTCGTCATCTTCGACCTCGACAACTGTGTTGACCGCAATAATAACAACATCTTCAACGACTTCCAGGGTAAGCGTAGCTACACCTTCTATTCGCGTCCCGAGTACAACGGAACCAGCATAACCGCAGAGGTGGAGCTGGTTACCATCTTCCTCAATATGATAAAGAACGAGGAGTTCCGCAAGAAGTTTATCGACACCTACTGCATCGTGGGCGGCTCTGTGTTTGGCGATGATGAGGAGATAGCCGAAATTGTCAATGGCATGGCCGACAACATAGCAGAGGCACTCAGTTGGGAGTGGCATTCACCCTATGGCAATGGCCGTAGCTTTGCCCAGGGCATCATCAATGCCGTCACAGGTGGCTATCGCAAGCGCATGGCCAACGTCATCCGTGCCTACAAGGCGTTCAACCTCACTGGCAAGGAGGCCGTAGAGGTAAGTCTGCGAAGCAATGTGAAGGGCGCCTCCATCGCCATCAACGACATCGTGGTGCCTCGCAGCAAGTTCAATGGCTACCTGTTCTCACCCGTCACCCTGAAGGCCACGGCGCCTGCCGGCTATCGTTTCGTGGGATGGCAGTCCTCTGCGGGTTCCAACCAGGTGTCTTTGTTTGACAAGAATGCCCAGTGGACGTATTATGACAAGGGTTCGCTTGACGGTGAGGATTGGACCTCTCTCAACTACAACACCAAGAGCTGGAAGACGTCCATGGCTCCCTTCGGATATGGCAACAATGGCACCACTATGTCGAATGCCACCACGACGCTGAGCAAGAGCGATGCACAGGGCAGACGTGTTCCTACCTATTATTTGCGTAAGGAGTTCAACCTCGACAAGGAGCCTCTGGAGGACGAGACGTTCGTCTTCGACTACGAACTTGACGATGCTTACATTCTCTATGTCAACGGACAGGAGACCGACCTCTATCACATGTGGTCGGGTGCTCGTTACGATGAGACCTGCCAGTCGCGTGGCAATGAAGATTGGTATGAGGGCACCGAACCACGCAATGCCACCGTCAAGCTGCCGGGCGGCCTGTTCCGCAAGGGTAAGAACGTCATCGCCGTCGAGGTGCACAACTGCAACGAGACGTCGAGCGACATCTGGTGGGATGCCAGTCTGACCTACATCGAGGAAGCCACCGAGTCATCCAGCATGGTTCAGGAGGATGAGATGGAAATGCCCGAATCGGGTTCGCTCCACCTCAAGGCAGTCTTCGAGCCTCTGCCTGCCGACGAGCTGGCAGAAGCCCACATCACGCCCATACGCATCAACGAGGTGAGCGCAGGCAACAGCGTCAATGTGAACGACTACTACAAGAAGGACGACTGGGTAGAGCTCTACAATACCACCGACAAGGACATCGACCTTGCTGGCATGTATCTCACCGACAAGAAGAGCAATCCCCACAAGTATGTCATCGAGGGTGCCAATACCATCATTCCTGCCCACGGCTTCAAGGTCATCTGGTGCAGCAAGCGTGAGGCTACAGGACGTGAGATCCATGCCAACTTCAAGCTCGACAACGAGGAGGGCAAGATGGTGCGCATTGAGGCAGCCGATGGAAGCTGGGCCGACAGTCTGGTATATTGTGCTCATCAGGGCACGCAGAGCGTGGGACGCTATCCCGACGGATGCGACAACATCTACCTCATGAGCCGAACCACCATCCACGCAGCCAACATCCTCAACAGCCAGAGTGAGATGTGGGAGTTTGAGCCTTCTCTGGATGGTGGCGAGACATCTCTCGACGGTCTTATGGTCGATGCCGACGGCATGAGCCTTCGCTACGAGGGCGCAGACCTTGTTCTTACGGGATGCACCTCTGCACGTGTCACCGTGGGCATCCATAACCTGGCAGGTGGAACGGTTGCCACTCGTGTGGTAGGAGTCAGTGGCGATACTCGCATCAGCGTAGCTTCGCTTCCCAGTGGCACCTATGCCGTTCGCGTTACCGATGCCAACGGCCGTGAGTGTGCTATCGTGATACGCAGGTAGGGGGAGGATTCTTCCCCCGCCCTCCCTTTAGGGAGGGAGCCTTTTGTCCCTCGTGAAGACTCTCGCTTGCGAGAAGTGAGATGTGAAAAGTGAAAAATCGGCTGCGCGGTGATTTGCAGGAACGCAGAGACGCAGAGTTTTTAAGTTTTCAGAAGAAAAATAAAACTCTGCGTCTTTGTGTTTTATGGATGAATAAGTCTATAGATTGTGTATATATTTGACAAACAATGTATTGCATAATACATAAATGATAGGGTAACAAAATAATAACAAACTGTACCGAAAACTCAAATGTATTGTATATTAGACTGTTAGATTTGTTTAAGCAAAATGATTCGGATGAAACTCACTAACGGTACTCTGTATCCCAAAAAGAAACTAAAAAGAGAGTTAGTGAACAGAAGAAACAGATGATTCATTTCAAAATGGTATAACAGCGAGTCTTTCCCTCAATTATCTAAAAGAATGTAACCTGTAAGAGGCGAAAATAGTTAAAATTCCATATAAAACATCATTTTGAACGTATCAATTAACTGAAATTGAGAGAATTTTATTAACTTTGCGCCCAAAAGGGCGCTAGTTGCTCAGATAAATAAGTAAGAACAAATATAACAAGATAATAACATGTGCACTTTTAATTTGACAGTGAACGATGCTTTGGTGGAGGCTGTTCGCCCTACATTCAAGACCAGAGAGGCTGTCAATGAATGGTTGCAGAATCAGGCAACTCTTTTGTTGCAGCAGATTGTCGCACGCCAGAACTCTAAAGAGGTTGTTGCTGTAGTATCACCTGTAAAGGAGCATTCTGCTTGGGTTCAGTCAATGGCTAAGTATCGTCGCCTTGCTCCTATGGATGATAAGGCTGCAATGTTGGATTCTTTGGATGAGCGTTTCGGATGAAAGTATTGATTGACACTAATGTGCTTCTCGACTTTTATTGTGAACGAGAAGATTTCTATCAGGATGCAGCCAACATCTTTGACTTGGCTTGTAGCGGAAAGATTGAAATCTGGGTTTCTCCAATTTCGTTTGTAAACTTCTTCTACATAACCAGAAAGGAATACACAGTAGAACAGCGATACGAGATTCTGCGAGGACTAATGCAGATTTGCAACATTGCAAGTACAGATAAGTTCGTACTATCTGAGGCCTTGTCTCCTATTGTGCCAGACTTCGAGGATATGGTGCAATATCACTCTGCTAGACTCGCCTCAGCCGATTGTATCGTTACTCGCAATGTGAAAGATTTTACAACAGCAACTTCAGTTTTAATAATGACACCCTCTCAGTTTCTTGCAGCTCAATAAGTTGCAATAATTGTTGTACAATTTGTATTTGAGATTTATTAGCCCAGCCTTTTGGCTGTTTTTTTTATGTGCCCACTCAAAACTTACTAATACATTTTTACACACTTTTGTCCCCCTTTTGCATGGAACAACTCGTATTTTATCATAAGTATTTGTATGTGGGTAGGTGAAATGGCTTTCGTTCAGCGTGCTTTCATGCCGATGCTTTGCTCGCAAAGAACTTCCTAAGTTTCAACCACCCAAATGGGTGGGAAACTTATGTATAAAAAAAAGGGTTGTCTCCCGACAACCAACCTTTTTTCTAACCTTAAATCTAATACCATGAAAAACTGATGCAAAAGTACTGCCTTTTTTCAGAATAGCAATATTTCTACCATGAAAATATAGGAAAAGTACCGAATACTTGATGTATATCAATTGTATGGGTGGGGATAAGAACCCAAAGTGTTTTTTAGTTTCTGCAAGTATTTGTATGGAAGAGGGATGCGTACGTCTATGAGTTGCTCAGTAAAGCCGAACAAATCTGTCTTGTCTGGGTACAGACCTCGTCACGCGCATTGCCAGGTGGCTGGTGCTCAAGTCCACTCGCAATGTTATGGGCAAAAAAAAAGCTGTCTCGCGACAACCTCTTTTTCAAAACAATCTTCTTTAAAACCTTAAAACTATCCTAATACCTTGAATTTTTACCTAACCTTAAATCTAATACCATGAAAAACTGATGCAAAGGTACTGCTTTCTGTGAGAATGGCAATAGATGAAGGGAAGAAAGTGAAGAAAAGTGCATACTTCTTGATTTGTATCAAGAGTCGGACTAGCGAAGAGGGGAAAAAACAGGGGAAGACTATCTCGCGATACCCTTCCCCTTTATAATAAGAATATTCAGTTCATATATAAATATGACGTGAATATTTTTGGAGATAAGATAAAATGTCTTTGATTGTCTCACGACAACACTCAGACTAAATCTAATATATAATATATGTTGTTATTGATGCAAAGGTAAGGAAATAATCTGGAAAATGCAAGAAAATAGTCCGAAAAATGATATTTTTTTCCATTATCTTTCTTTTTTGCTATAGTGCAGTCGGCTGAGCGAAGGCTTTTAGACCGACGTTGTAGAACTTGTTTGTGCCAATTGTGCCAAAGTGCTAAGTGGCACAAATAGTGAAAATAGGGAAAAAATCGTTAAAAATGGTATTTTGAGAGAGAATGTGCCACTTGGCACTTTGGCATTTTTGGCACAAACTGTATTCCTAGACAAGTTCTGTCGTGACGATTTATGTGAGCTGTTTCCTCCTTAGTGTAATTATCATGTTTAGCCATTCTAAGTATTATCTTTTTACAACGTATGTATAATAGATAAGTATAGTGGATAAGGCCGTTTTTTCTATGTGCCATTTGCAAAGGAAACTTTGCAAACTAAAAAACGCGTAGGAAGCAATCTCCCTACGCGTAAGAATATAAGTTGGTTAAGTCTCATCCACCCTTAGAGTGGGGGAACTTCAATTATTTCACAGCGAAGTCAAGGCTCTGGAGGTCCTTGTCGAGTGATGAGGAACCGTAGAGAATCTTGTAACGACCAGAACGGGTTGAGAGTTCGTCGATAGAGGGATCGTAGTACTCGAACGACTCACCATCGAGGGTGATGACTGCCTTGCCGGTCTCACCGGGAGCCAGCTTGATCTTCTGGAAGCCCTTCAGCGACTTGATGGGAGCCTCGGCATAGTCGAGTGACTTGACGTAAATCTGAACGATCTCCTCGCCTGCCACCTTACCTGTGTTGGTAACGGGGATGGTGATGGTAACCTTACCGTCCTTCTTCATTGACGACTTGGAAATCTTACCCTTGCCATAAGCGAAGGTGGTGTATGACAAACCAAAGCCGAAGGGATAGAGTGCCTCGCCCTTGAAGTAACGATAGGTGCGGTTGTCCATGCTGTAGTCCTGGAAGTCGGGCAGGTCGTCGTTGCTGCCATAGAAGGTGACGGGCAGCTTACCGCTGGGGTTGTAGTCGCCAAAGATGATGTCGGCCAAAGCCTTGGCGCCACCCTGTCCGGGATACCATGCCTGGATGAGGGCGTTGAACTGGTTCTGAATGTCGCCGAATGCGATGCAGGAACCAGCGCAGTTGACCATGATGACGGGCTTGCCGGTGCTATGCATAGCCTCGAGGAGGCGCTGCTGAACCTTGGGCAGGTTGATGTCCTGCTTGTCGCCACCCTCACCCTCCATACGGGGATGAATACCACCAATCATGATGATGGCATCGGCGTTCTTGACCTCGTTGATGATGGGGTTGAAATCGACAAGCTTACGCTCGCAGATCTCGCCACGGAACATAGCGAAGTTGCCATTGCCACGCTTGTACTCCACTACCACGTCGTAGGTCTTGCCAGCCTCTACGGGGAAGGTCTTGTACTGGTTGCCACCACGACGGCCAAAGCCGAATCCACCACGGCCGCCCTGCTGGGGCTTGGTATCCTCGACTACCTCGCCGTTGATCTTCAGCACATAGCCATTGTCGGTATTGAAAGAATACTGCATGTTGCCAGTGAAGTTAGCGGTGTACTTACCACTCATGCGGAGCGAGAGGTTGTCGGTGCTGATGCCCTGAGCAAAGCCCCATCCACCAAAAGTGCTGAAGTTGAGTTCCTTGTAGAAGTTGGTTACATCGGGGTTGCCCTCAAGTTCCTTGTTGTTCCAGAACTCAACCTTTACACCCTGACCCTCGTTGAACTCCACGAGATGGTTAACGGTGTTGTACTCGTCGGTAAGTGTACATGCCTGGTTGTAGATGACCTTGGCACCGGGAACGGCATCTCGGATGCCCTGAAGGAGAGAACGCTTGTGGTTGTCGGAGGGAGTACCACCGTACTCACCGTTGAGCATATCCACGTCGTCGGCGTTGGGACCCACCACGGCGATGGTCTTGATGCTCTTTGAGAGAGGCAGGATGCCGTCGTTCTTGAGCATTACCATCGACTCACGGGCAGCCTGGATGGCCAGGTCGTTGTTGCTCTCGCTGCTGATTACCTCGGGACCCAGCTTAGCCCAGGGAAGCATCTCGGCGGGGTCGAACATACCCAGCTCGAAGCGACCCATAAGCGTCTTGCGAAGGTGATCGTCGAGGGTTGACTCCTTGATGAGCCCCTTCTCCAAAGCCTCGGTGAGCACCATGAATACCTTACCGCACTCCAGGTCGGTGCCGTTGAGCACAGCGTCAACAGAAGCAGACAGAGGATCCTTGTGGGTCTCATGCTGTCCCTTGTTGTAGAAGTTGTTGATAGCATCGCAGTCGGTCAGTACGATGGCATCGTAGCCCCACTTGCGACGGAGGATGTCAACCAGCAAGCGGTCGCTGGTGCAGCAGGGCACACCCTCGTAACGGTTGTAGGCACACATCACCTCGCGCACGTCGGCCTTCTTGACAAGCGCCTTGAAGGCAGGGAGGTAGGTCTCCCACAGGTCGCGCATAGACACGCTGGCATCGTAGGTGTGACGCAAAGGCTCGGGACCGCTATGCACGGCATAATGCTTGGCACAGGCGTGAGTCTTGTAGTACTTGTCGTCGTTGCCCTGCATACCCTTTACGGTCTGCACACCCAGCACAGCGTTCATGTAGGGGTCCTCACCGCAGCTCTCCTGACCACGTCCCCAACGGGGATCACGGAAGATGTTGACGTTGGGGCACCAGAAGGTAAGTTCGGGATTGCCGGGGTAGTAGGTTACACCCATGGGCACGTTGAATACGTTGTGGTCAGAACGGTTCCAGTTGGCACGGGCCTCGTCGCTGACGGTAGCAAATACATCATAGAACAGCTTCTCGCTGAAAGAGGCAGCCATACCGATGGGCTGAGGGTAAACAGTATATCCACCCTGGCGTACACCGTGGCAAGCCTCACTCCACCAGTTGTAAGAGGGGATGCCCAGACGATCCACCGAGACGGACTTGTTCATCATCAAACCCACCTTCTCCTCGGGGGTGAGCAGCGAGATGAGGTTTTCTACACGCTCCTCGTTGGTGAGCGTGGGGTTCTGGAAGGGGTATTTGTAGTCGGCAGCTGCTACTCCGAGGGGAGAGACAGTTGAGGAAGACACCTCTGCTTTAGTAGAGAGCGAACCCAGCGTCTGGCCGTTGTTGTCGAGCAACTCCACGCTGCGATAGGCACGACCCGATGCACCTGTGGGCGAGAATGCCACCATCACCTTGGCCTCTTCGCCGGGGTTGATGACAGAGGTGGGGTAGTGAGCTCTGATGCATTCGCAACTGGGAACTGATTTGCCAATCCTGATAGGCAGCTTTGATGTGTTCTTGAATGTGAAGGTGTGGCACACGGTGCCTTGCTCCGCAATGACTTTACCAAAGTCCCATTCGTAAGCGTCGAATGAGACACTACTCTTGTTTTGCGCCGTAGAGGGAGCACCGATGAGGGTGCAGAGCGCAACCGAGACAAGGATTTTTTTCATAAATATTATAAATTGGTTTAAAAAATTAGATTTAGAACTATTTTTGTTTTGCTTTAAGTAAAATAGTAAGGTAGTCTTTGGTATTCATTGGTGTTTGTATGCACAAAATTAGGTATTATTTTTCTTTTTGACAAAGAAATACGTGTTTTTTTGCATTTATGTAGTCAACTATTGTAAAACAAGAATAAAAATTGTTACCTTTGTGTGCTAAATATGCAAATTATGAAGAAACAATTGTTGACCATACTGATGTTCGTCCTGGGCGTTTCTGCACAGGTGCGTGCAGATGACAAGTTGATTGATTTGTGCGAAAAGAACACATCGTCAACCTATAAGGAATATAGCACAGCCACCACCATTGCTGCGGGCAGCACGCTCACCGTGCGCACGGCTCGCTATACCGATTTTTACCCCACGCTTTCGGGTAAGGGCAACCTTGAACTGTATTGTGGCGGTGAACGCACCTACCTGGGTAAGCATAGCGACAAGTCGTACCCCAACTGGACCAACTTCACGGGGCATGTGGACATCTATCCCTACAAGGCGGTGGAGGCTAACTGCGGATTCTACGGTGCCGTGATGAATACCAACGGTAAGTCGTACTCGCCCGAGGATGCCAATCCCACGAGCAAGATCAATGTGCTTTTTAATAATAATAAGGTGGTGCTCCACGAGGGAGCCGCCTTTGCCACCGAAAAGAGTGCTGCGGGCATACGTATCGGAGAACTCAACACCGAGGCTGGCAGCCGGATGTATGGCTACTACAAGTCGCAGAGCGCTAACTCAACGGCCTATTATTTGCTGGGTGGCCTCCACACCGATGCCACCCTGGCAGGACGCATTGCCTCTGTGGAGAAGAACGGAGCACCCGATGCCACGCAGGCGGTGGGCATTGTGAAGGAGGGCAAGGGAACCTACACCCTGACCGCCAACGACAACCAGATATCGGGAGCTATACGCATCAACGAGGGCAAGGTGCTCATCAACAACGATGCGGCCACCGCCAAGAGGAAGAAATATACCGGAGGTACGGGTTCGGCAGGAAATGCCTCCATGCCTGTGGTGTATGTGTTCAAGGGAACCGCGCTGGGTGGCAATGGCAACATTGGCGGACACGTGGACCTGTATGGCTCGCTGATGCCGGGCCATGAGGGACAAGGCACACTCTATCTGGCCAACTATGCCACCTCGGCAGCGTGCCACCTCATTGTGCATCCCGGCTCTTCGCTTCACTTCAGCATCACGGATGCCTCGGCCTACACCTCGATGGAGGCCAGTGGCAGTCTGCAGTACAACTCCATGCTTCAGGACTTTACTGAAGGCAAGACGCAGCCACAGGTCGTAGTGACCCTGAGCGAGAACCAGCAGGTAAAGGAGGGAGATACCTTCACGCTCATCAAGGCAGCCAAGGGACGTGAGCATGCTGCCGACTGGAAGTTCAGGGTGGTATTGCCTGAGCAACTGACCTGGGACGTAAACGAGACGGAGGAGAACGGACAGTATGTGCTCAGCGTGACTTGCACGTCACTCAACCAAGGCAACCAGGGTGGCGAGGATGAAAAGGACAACATGGACGATAAGGATGAGGATGAGGAGGATGACAGCGCCTTGTTTGGCGAGGTGGCAGGCACCACGGTGCAGAAGGGTATGTTCCTGCGTAAGTATCTTGAGATGCTCGACACCGATAAGCGCATCGGTGTGGCCGTGCCCTCCACCTGGACCTACAACGTACCTGCCAATCCTTCGTCAACGGTGTCAAAGAACATCAGCAACAACTTCAACCTCTGCGTGGCAGAGAACGAGATGAAGATTGACCAGATAGAGCCCAGCCAGAACGGTTTCAACTTTGGTGCGGCCAACGATTTGGTGCAGTATGCGCAAAACCAGCAGATGGCGGTGCGTGGCCATACCCTGGTGTGGCATCAGCAGGTGCCCGAATGGATATCGAAGGATGGAAAGAACAACGACAAGAAATGGACGCGTGACCAGTTGCTCGAGATAATGAAGAACCACATCACCAAGTGCGTCAAGCAGTTTGGTTCCAAAGTGATGGAGTGGGATGTGGTGAACGAGACACTCGATGACGACCAGAGCATCGTGCGCACCCAACCCAATGGGTATCAGTTGCGCAAGGAGTCGGTATGGGTGAAGGTGATCGGCGAGGATTTCATCGACTCGGCCTTCGTGTATGCTCATCGTGCCAATCCCAACCTCAAGCTCTACCTCAACGACTACGATTGCGAGTTTAGCGGAGTGGCCAAGACTACAGCCCTATACAACCTGGCCAAGCGACTGAAGGACAAGGGCATCCCCATCGATGGAGTGGGTCTGCAATGCCACCTCAAGGTCAATAACTTCAGTAAGTCGAAACTCAACCAAACGGTGAAGCGCTATGCTGAGATTGGGTTGAACTGCATCTTTACCGAGATAGACATAGCCATCAGCAGCATCAGTTCTTCCGAGCTTACCAAGCAAGCCGAGGTGTTCAGTCAGATTGCGGAGGTTTGGCTAAAGAACGACAACTGCCCGCACATGGTGGTATGGGGCATCAACGACAAGTACTCATGGGTGTCGGGCAGTCATGCTGTGCTCTTCGATGAGAACAATACAGGCAAGCCTGCCTATAAGGCTGTGCAGACCACCTTGCGCAACTATGTGGCCAACAAGAAGCTTCAAACCTCCGTTGGGGGTGTGGGCGATGCCCATGCCACTGAGGTGGACCGATACAGCCTTTCGGGCTTGAGACTGACAACACCCACTAAGGGCGTGAGCATCGTCAGGATGAGCGACGGCAGCGTGAAGAAAGTGATGGAGTGAGGTCTTTGTAAAATGCAGGCCTCCCTACCCCCCGAGGGGGAATGAGAGTGATGTGGAAATAACAAACTTGTTATGTAAAAGTGAAAGTAAATACATAAATCTTGATGAAAAAAACGTTACTAACCTTAATGGCTTCTGCTATGATTGTAGGATGTGCACAGAAAGAAATGACAGTAGAGCAACAAGTGAACGAACTCTATGAGCGCATGACGCCAGGAGAGCGTCTGGCACAGTTGCGCAGTACATACTTGAATGACTATTTTACCGAGGATGGTAAACTCGATACGCTGAAGTGCCGTAAGGACTTGTCGGATGGCATCGGACACTTCTCGCAGTTTGCCAGTCAGATGTCGGAAGACCCCAATGTGGTGCGCGACAAGGTAGCCGTGATGCAGGAATGGCTGATGAAGAACACTCCCAACGGCATTCCCGCCCTGTTTCATGAAGAGGTGCTGACGGGTGCCTGCACACGCGATGCTACAGTATATCCCCAGCAGCTGGGTCTGGCATGCAGCTTCAATCCCGAACTGGCAGAAAAGAAGGCGCTGCAAACCGGACAGACCCTGCGCAAGATAGGTGGATTGCTCTCTTTGTCGCCCATGGTGGACGTGGTGCGCGATCCCTCTTTCAACCGTCTGGAGGAGTCGTATGGCGAGGATGCCTATCTCTCGGCTGCCTTCGGAACCGCCTTTGTGCGCGGTTTGCAGCAGGATGACCTGCGCAAGGGTGTGGGCACCTGCAGCAAGCACTTCCTGGGCTATGGCGGTGGTGGCGATGCCGACGAGAAGGAACTGATGGAGGAGATACTGCTTCCCCATGAAACGATGATACGACTGGCTGGCAACAGCGTGGTGATGACTGGCTATCATCAGGTGCACGGCGTGAACTGTGTGGCCAGCAAGGAGGTGCAGATGGACATTCTGCGCGATTATCTGGGCTACGAGGGTATGATGGTGAGCGACTATTACTCCATAGACCAGATTGAGGGCATTCAGGACACATTGCAACGCTGTGTGGCTGCCATGAACGCCGGCAACGACGTGGATTTCCCCTATGGCTCCAACTATGCCTACCTGCCCGAGGCGCTGCAAAAGGGACTCGTCTCGCAGGAGCGTTTTGAGGAGGCGGTAAAGAAGGTGCTCACCTACAAGGCGCGTGTGGGATTGCTGGACAAGAACCCGGTGCTCTTCGATACCGGCAAGATAACCTTCGACTCTCCCGAGGAACGACAGACTGCCTATACCTTGGCTGTACAGTCGGTTGTGCTGCTCGAAAACAGGGCTACAGCCAATGGAGAGAGCATTCTGCCCCTTACGCAGGACAAGCTGGCTGCCATCGCTAAGAAGGATAATCCCAACATCTTCCTTACCGGTCCTGATGCCAATACGATGTGGGCTATGTGTGGTGACTACACCTTCCAGTCGATGCGCTACTTCTGGCAGATGAAGAATGAGGACGACATGCATCCCAGGATTGTGGGACTGAAGGAGGGCGTGGAGGCTAAGATGCCCAAGAATGTCAACCTTACCTACAGCCGTGGCTGCGACTGGACCGAGATAGTGGAGACCTGGATTGATGAGGGTGGCGACAAGCGTGCCGACTGGATGCGCAGGATTCTTGACCGCAAGGTGGAGCATCCTGACCCCGTGAACACCGATGAGGCCCTGAAGCTGGCTAAGCAGAGCGATGTCATCATAGCCGCCATGGGTGAGAACGTGCTGCTGTGTGGCGAAAACCGCACACGTCCTACCTTGCATCTGCCTGGCCGTCAGGAGGCATACGTGGAGAGTCTCATTGCCACCGGCAAACCTGTCATCCTGATTGTCTTTGGTGGTCGTGCGCAGGTGATATCCAAGATTGCCGACCGTTGTGCCGCCGTCATCCAGGCATGGTACCCCGGCGAGGAGGGTGGCAATGCGGTAGCCGACATCCTCTTCGGAAACGTCTCACCCTCTGGCAAGCTCTCGGTAAGCTATCCCAACGTGGAAGTCAAGGAGCCCATCTGCTACAACTATAGTGCCGAGCCCGACAGCCGCATTGCATGGCCCTTCGGATATGGCCTTAGCTATGCTTCGTTCGAGTATGCCAATCTTGTGGTAGATAAGTCGGTAGCTACCGATGCCAATGTGGTGAAGGTGTCGTTCGACGTGAAGAACACCGGCAAGGTGGAAGCCGACGAGGTGGCTCAGATATACCTGTCGCCCACTCAGGAGGGGCAGCACATCCGTCCCATTCAGTTGCAGGGCTTCGATCGTCTTAGCCTGAAGCCCGGCGAGACAAAGAAGGTGAGTGTAGAGATGTCGCTTGAGCAGTTTGGCTACTATGCCGATCGCAAGTGGAACATCGCCCCGGGCAAATTCCTTGTCAAGGTGGGCGCATCGTCAGCCGACATACGTCTGCAGCAGGAGGTGGAACTTACCGGGAAGCTTCAGACAAAACCCTTGCGTGAGGTCTATTTCAGTAAGTCGCTCTAATTGTCGGATGAGATTTCTTTGATTCATAGGATATCACCATAGATTATAGTCATCTAATTTTTAACAACACAAATCATGAAAACAAAAAAACTTTTCACCGCCATTTGTCTGGCAGTTCTGGCCAGTGGTAGTGTGTGGGCACAAGAGTTGCCCGTTGTTCGCGAGTTGCGCAACCCTCTTCTCTTCTCCGATGGCAAAACCAAGGTGGAGAACCTGAAGCAGTGGGAAAAGCGTCGTGATGAGATTTCTAAACTCATTCAGAAGTACGAAATCGGTACCATACCTGAGGTGAATGCCAAGAAGCAGGTTAAGGCCCGCATGGCTCATGGCGAGAAGGACACCCTTTTTGTGGATGTGACCGTGAAGGGCAACACCATTACCCTCTCTTCTGTCATCAATTATCCTAAGGAGGGCAAGGCTCCTTATCCTCTTATCATTGGTACAAGCCACAATTCATTGCCCCGTCAGGTACTTGAGCAGTTCCCCCTGGCACGTATGGATTACAACGAGCGTCAGGTCAATGGATATAGCCAGATGCGTGGTGACACCGTGCGCAGCAACTACGGTTTCGTGAAACTCTATCCCGAACTCATCGACAATGGTGCCTATAGCGAGTGGGCTTGGGGCTTGCAGCGTCTTATTGACGGCCTTGAGCAGTTGCCCGTGGAGGAAACCAAGATCGACGTGAAGCGTATTGGTGTAACTGGTTGCTCGTATGCTGGTAAGATGGCGCTCTTCTGTGGTGCCTTCGATAGTCGCGTAGCACTTACCATCGCTCAGGAACCCGGTGGCGGTGGTGCCGCAGCATGGCGTGTATCGCACACTTTGGATGGGGTAGAGGATCTTGACCATACCGACTACCATTGGTTTAAGGAGTCGTTGCGTGAGCAGTTTGGTGGTGACAATGTGTACCGCCTGCCCTATGACCATCACGAACTCTGTGCCATGGTTTTCCCCCGCGCCCTCTTGGTGTTGGGCAACCCCGATTACAAGTGGCTTGCCGATGAGTCGGCACGTGTATCGATGGAGAAGGCCAGCACTGTGTGGAAGCACTTCAAGATGGGTGAAAAAGTGGCTTGCGACATCGTGGCCAACCATCCCCATTGCCAGTTGCCGGAGTCACAGTATGGCATTGTGCTCGATTTCATTGAGCGTTTCCTCATCCATCCTAAGAAGTAAGACTGATTGAATAAAAACGCAGAGACGCGGAGACACGTAGAATCTCTTTACTGATAAAGAAATAGCTCTGTGACTCTGCGTCTCTGTGTTGAAATTTGTGTGAGAATCAGTCACGAAGCAAAATAACCCTCAAATCCGCAAGTAATCTTTCAAAGTGATCTTAGTGGCAGTAAAATGCTTGAAGACGTCAAGTATGATATCTGAAACGAGAATTTTGTCAGATTCATATACACTATCCCCTTACCCCACAATGCGACTTGAGGTAATA
>JAZLKL010000007.1:0-3637 GCA_045597585.1 Bacteroidaceae bacterium
TTCATCACATCAGCAGGATTCTCCCGCGCCGCCTTACGTATCTGCCAAATGATGGTGAGGTAGATGAGGGCGAACATGGCGAGGATGATGGCGGGGTATATCCACCAATAGATGGGGGCCTGCTTGGCATACTGCATGAGCCAGAGGTGCATGAGGTAGTAGCCAATGGGGAAGGCTATCACGGCGCTGGCCAGGAGCAAGTAGATATATTCCTTGAGGAACATGCGGATGATGGTGCCGGTATGGGCGCCATGCACCTTGCGGATGGCTATCTCCCTGCGACGGCGTTCACAAGCCAGGCTCACCATACTGAAGATGCCGAAGATGGCAATGAGGACGCACACGGCGGTGACGAGCATGAGGAGGCGGACAAGGGCGCGTTCGGACTTGAGGAACTTGTCATACTCCTCCTCGGCGATGGAGTAGTACCACGCTTTCAGCACTTTTCCTAATCTCTCATCCAACTTGTGCTTGAGAGCCTCCAGATCGGTTCCCTCTTTCCAACGGATGGGGAGGACGATGTTGTTGAGGTGTGCCACATTGTTGACATATTGGTTGAAAACAATAGGACGTGTGGGTGTGGTGGGAGACTGGTAGGAGAGGTCCTTCACAATGCTCTTCACCACATACTTCTTGTCAGAATCGCCCACCTTGAACTCACCGCCCACCTTGCCTTGCTTACCCAATGCCTTGGCTGCCGACTCGGTAATGCAGACCAGCGACGGATCATCCTTGCTACTGATGAACTCACCATCCAGCAGCTGCAATTCCATGAAGTGGAAATAGTGCTCATCGGCAGCCACCTGCAGGAAGGGCACGCCTTCGCCGTCCGTCCCTTCGGCCTTGAGGGTGAATGTGTTCTGGTCTCCTTCTCCGTATGGATCCTGAAAACCATCAGGTATAGGGTAGTCATAGCCCACCAGCACCTCTTCTATCTCGGGAAATGACTTCAGTTCCTTCTCGACGATGGTCGCACAATGCAAGCCCTGGCCGTCCTCACTATTTCGTATGATACCGACAAAGCCACGGTTGTGCTTGGCAAACCCCATGTCGGGCGAGGTGAAAAGATGGTTGATCTGGCGCATCATCACGAGTGAGCAGAACACGGCACCAATGCTCACGGCAAGCTGGGTGACCATCAATCCGCCACGGATACCTCCTAAAAGCTTGCGACCTTGAGGCTGCTGCCTGCATTTGCCCAGAGCCTGACGCAGTTGCCTGCGGTTACATACATACACAATGACGGTGGTAACGAAAAGTGATACGAGGGCTGTAGCCAGAGCGAAGACGAGGAACCAACCGATGAAAAACGACTGCGGCTCCTGTATGCAACACACCGCCTTGAAGTCGTCGAGCGTAAAGCCGACCACGCAAGTGGCAAGGCTGGTGGCCACGAAGAGTATGAGCACCAATTCCGTGGCGACGAGCGAGATGAGGCTACCCATCGACGCACCATACACATAGCGCAGAGCCAGTTCTCGCTGACGGATACGGATGCGTGTGACGAGCATGGTAAAGTAGTTGAACAGGGCGCAGCAGATGACGATGATGCCCAGGATGACAAAGAGTCGCAGATGGTTTTGCTGCACCACTTTTTCCTCCATGTCTGTCTTCTCCCGCATCTCACTGAGAGGCAGCAGGCGGTAGAAGTGTTCAAATGTCATGGGCTCGAATACATACACCTCGCCCGTCTCTTCGTCCACCCATGTTCCACCCTCGTCGTTTATAACCTCTTTCTTCAGCGATTTCTCCAACGTAGCCTTATCCTCGGCAGCCACTCTCACAAAGGTAAGACACTCGCGATCTCCCGATGGGCCTGCAATATAGAACTCTTGGAAGTCATTGAAACCCATTATGAAATCGTATGAGAACAATGTGGGCTTGGGCGCATCTTCCACAATGGCTTTGACCGTCAACCATCCTTGGCTTCCGGCATACACCTTCTTCCCTATGGCATCTCCGTTGGGGAAGAGATGGGCTGCGACGGATGGGGTGATAGCTATCTCCTCATGACTCAGTTTCAGGTCCTTGGGTCCTTCCACTACCTTGATGCCCATCAACTGTTGGCCATTGTCGTCTATGGTGAGCATCTTACCCTTCACTCCGTCTTCCGACTCGGGTTCAAGGCTCACATATCCGCCATTCCTTCCCAGCTTGGCAACCAGTTCTATCTGCGGATTATTCTCGGCCAGTCGTTTGCCGCAATCGTAGGGTGAATAGTTACTGAAACCGTGTTCCTGGTAGTACCCACCACCATTGGAATACTGCAGAAGATACACATCATCGTGCTCAGGCCACCATGCGTCATAGCTGTTCTCATATCTCAGCCACAGGGCCGAGAGGGCGAAACACACCATACCTACCGTCAATGAAAGAATGCTGATGGAGCTCTGCAACTTGTACTTGAGGAGATTGCGCACGGCAACCTTGAGGTTACTTCTGAATAGTTTGGTGTTCATATCTTGCTTTCGTTTTTATTTCTCACTGCAAATGTACACCTTTTATATTATATACGCGCAAGGAAAAGTGGGCGAAAGTGCAAAGTGTATGATTATCATACACAATACTGTATGATAATCATACACTTTTCGAGTAAAGGATGAAAAAAGCGTGTAGAAAAGCGTCTGCACGCTTTAGTGATTATGTTAGGAAATGATTGTTTTTAAGCCACGCGTGTGTATTCCTCACCAAGAGCACGGATGGCTGCAAGAATCTGTGCTTCGCGCTCAGCAGAGGGTTTCTTAAATCCATTGATGTAGTTTCGAAGCAACGATGCATTAATTCCTATGCGTTTGGCAAATTCTGCCACATTGAGCTCCTTATGAGTCAGGAAAAAACGCTGCATGGTGGTAGGTTCAGCATCTTCGTATTCGAAACTCTCAAAACTGATGTCCGTATCAAGTGTACGCCAATGAATGCCGTCAAATCCCATCTTATAGGCCATGCGTTCTTCCTCACTTGCCTCTTTGAGACGAGCATACCAAAGTAAAGACTGTTTGAGGGTTCTCCCGTCTTCTGTCTCGGCATAGATATAATCTGCATCAAACCAAATCTTCTTCATGGCTTTTACTTTTTAATTATTCAACATCGTCACCGAAGTGCCCCTTCCAGAGCTCTATTATGAGTTCTTTGTGCTTCTTCAATGCTTTTACTATCTTCTTTTTGCTACTTGTCTTTACCTTTCCCTTCTCTTTTCTTAGAATAAACTCTCCATCTATCAAATCATAGATTACAAGGCCTTCCTCACCCTCGACATGGATGTGAATGGGCTCATGTTCCTTGCTATAGAAGTAGAACGAGTATCCAAATAGATTAAAAACTTCAGGCATGGTATATAGCAACTTTGGCGCAAAGATAGGTATTATTTTTGATACCACAAAAAAGAAACGCTTTTTTCACTCTATATTGTTATTACATTCACTTATTCTCGCGCTTTTTTTGGGTCGCTCATTATCATCAAGCATTAAAGATATCCATGGAAACATAATAAAGTATCGAAACGGTGTGTTATGGTAACAGCCACAATGCGTGACTTTCAAAATCCGTCATTTCATGCTGCGTTGTGTTTGTAGGATAAGGGGTAAAAAACAATAAGACCCATATAAAACATTTACGAGACATATACTTGAGGAGATTG
>JAZLKL010000008.1:0-10979 GCA_045597585.1 Bacteroidaceae bacterium
TTCGCTCAGCGTGCCTTTAGGCCGATGCTTTGCTCGCAAAGAACTTCCTAAGCGACGAAGGAGCGATCGCTCGGCATCCCGTTAGGGTGACGCTTCGCACAAAGTGCAGAAGAACTTCCCTTAACTTCTTTAACTCCCTAAGTTCCCACCACCCCAAGGGGTGGGAAACTTTAGTTAAAGAACATCAAGGAGTTAAAGGAGTCAAAGGAGTTAAAGGAGTTTTTTGACGACGGTCAAAAGTCGACGTTAGATATGCAGGGTGTACCCCACAATGCCTCAAGGAGCAAGACATTCGTCTTTAACTCCTTTTACTCCTTTAACTCCTTTAACTCCCTAAAACAGAAGCATGCGAAGCTTGCGAAAGTTTAATAAATAAATAAATAGTAAATAAAATGGCATCACTCGTAATACTCATAACAGGCGCCAGCAGTGGCATTGGCTACGAAGCTGCACGCATGCTGGCAGAAAAAGGACACAAGGTGTATGGCGCTGCACGACGTATAGAACGCATGGAAGAGCTTCGCCAGTATGGCGTAACGCCGCTGGCGCTGGATGTAACCTCGGATGACTCTGCCAAGGAGGTCATCGAACACATCGTGCACGAAGAGGGCCGGATAGACGTGCTTGTCAATAATGCCGGCTATGGCGAACTGGGTCCGATGGAAACGACAAGCATGGAACACGCACAAAGACAACTCGATGTGAATGTGATGGGACTTGCTCGCATGACACAACTCGTATTGCCACACATGCGACAGCAGCACCGTGGACGCATCGTCAACGTAGCGTCGATTGCAGGTAGAATAACCTTCTGTTTTGCTGGTTGGTACAATGCCAGCAAATACGCCGTAGAGGCGCTTAGTGATGCCACACGAATGGAGGCACGTCCTTATGGCATAGACGTTGCAATAATTGAACCGGGAGGCGTGTACAGCAACTGGGGTGTCATTGCTGCCCAGCAACTGCGAAAGGCATCCCAAGAAACTGCGTATGAAGAAAAGGCAGGGCGTATGGCCGACGTGTTCGATATGATGTATGGACGCAATCCTCACAACCTGATGACCTCTACCACGAAAGCCGCCAAACATGTGTGCAAGGCTGTCACGGCACGACGTCCCAAGACGCGCTATGCCTTTGGCGTAGGCAATGCCACGATGCGATTCCTGCACACCGTACTGCCCGACAGATGGTTTGACGGGCTCATCACTTACCTATTCAACAAAAAATACTGATTATGAGAAAAGCATCAAGAGAGATGGACAGCCAATGGGCATTGGAAGTAATGCGCAAGGCTCCTTATATCACAGTAAGCTTCACCCGTGCAGATGGTACGGCGTATGGTTTGCCTCTGCGAACGCTTTCCGCCTCAGCACATGGACGCCTTTGATGACGCCATTGCCAGAAGCCTGAGCCGCACAGCCGTGGTGCGCATACAACTCTCATAGCCTCCTACCGGAAAGCGCAAGCAGTATGACGAGAACGGGGATGAGATGAAGTATCAAAGAGGCTACAAATCGCTGTCAGAACACTGAAAAGTAGTTCCCTGACTCATATCACCGGTGTTAAGACCACGCTTGAGCCACTTCATACGCTGGGCAGAGGTGCCATGGGTAAAGGTCTCGGGAGTGGAATAGCCACGAGCTTTCTCCTGAAGGTAGTTATCGCCAATGACTTCCGCACACTTGATAGCCTCCTGCAAGTCGCCATCGTCAAGAGAGCCGAAGGTCTTCTTCTCATGATGACCCCACACACCGGCATAGAAGTCGGCAAGAAGTTCAAGACGTACACTCACCTTGTTAGCCTCCTTCTCGTTGAGACGCGACATCTTGTCGTGAGCTTGCTGCAACGAACCCAGCAGGAACTCTACATGATGACCCACCTCGTGAGCGATGACATAGGCATAGGCAAAATCGCCATCTGCACCCAACTGCTTCTTCATATTAGAGAAGAATGAAAGGTCGATGTACAGACACTGGTCGGCCGAACAATAGAAAGGCCCCATGCTGGCACTACCATTGCCACAACCGGTGCTTACGCTACCCGTATAAAGTACCATGGTGGGGGGAGTATAGGTCTTACCCATCTTTTGGAAAACGGGTGCCCATACATCTTCCGTACTGGCCAGAATCTGCTTGGAGAACTTGGCCAACTCCTGTTCCTCGGGAGTGAACTGCTGTCCGCTGGCTGGTTGCTCATTAACCTGTCCGCGCTGCATCTGTTGGGTAACAGTACCAATCACTTGTTCCACGCTACCTCCTTGCATAAGCAGCATGATGCCCGCAATGATAGCGCCCAGAATGCCACCGCCACCAAGCATCATCTTGGTGCTTTTGCCACGGCGGTCATCCACATTCGTACTTTCTCTTCTTCCGTCTAATTTCATAACCTCTTGAAAAATGGATTACTTGAAAAATGGATTACTTGTAAAACTATAAATCAAGTAAGTGGGCAAGGTATCTTGACCACTTACTTTGAATAAACTATTCGAGCTAAAGCTCTATTACTTAGCCTTAGAGATCTTCACCTTCATGGTGATAGGACCACGGGCAATTTCATACTGAGGCAGAGGACCAGGGCCACAGCTTGCATTACCCAAACCACGCATAGCGGCATCGAGATGCAGCACCGTCTCGTTGCGACGAACGCCAGGAAGCTGATGCTTGAAGCGAGTCTTCCAGAGATCCTCGTCGGTGTAGTGCTGTGCGCTGAAGTCGAAGGTGCCCTCGATTGCCTCGATGCAGATGCCTCGACCAGCCTTGTCGGTAATCTGCAACCAACGGTTGTCACAACGCTCGCCCATGCTCTGAGGACGGATATACTCCTCCTCCATTGCACTCACGGTGGTGTTATAACGTCCGATGAAGGCAGCATCCTTACGGTCGGGATAGTTCTCAATAGGACCACGGCCATACCATTCTACGTTCTCAAGACCGGGAACCAACATGGTTTGAAGACCCAGGCGAGAGAAGTCGCGTACACGCTCATTATCGAAGGTCACACTCATGTCGAGGCTACCATCGCGTGCAATCTTATAGGTAATGGTGTAAGAGGCACTCTTGTCTGTAGAAGGCTGTGCACCACCCTCGTTGCCACGGCGCTGACGAAGACCTTCGGCCTTGACATTGACCACACATGAAACCATTACGGTGTCACAATTCAATGCAGCTTGCACGACGTTCGAAGTCGCCATCATGCTGGTACTGAAGATGCCATGACTGTCATTGTTGATGCTGCGGTAGCCATTAAATGCCATACCGTTGCCCTGATGAATCATCTCCATACCATCATACTTAAGGCTAACCAGCATACCATTGTTCTTGTTGATGGTTATGCTCCAGTTCTTATCCTTGACGGTCACATTATTGCCGTTCGTGTCGATATTGTCTTGCTCGAACACAGCCTTGGTCACAGCGGGAGCATCGGCCTTGGCATCGATGTCTGCCAGGAAGAGCTGATTATCGGCTACAGAGTGTCCTGCTTCTGCCCAAGTGGTAGCTTGCTGAAGTTGCAGAGACAGATTCAGATAGTATTCACCATCCTCTACAGGCATCTCAACGGGAAGTGGAAGTACGATGCTGTCGCCTGGCAGTACGTTGGGCATGCTCAGACAGCCCTCCTTAACCTTCACACCATCACGCATCAAGGCATACACCATATTGAACTCATTGAGGTTGGTGAAAGCATAACGGTTGCGCACACGCACCTTGTTGTCGGCAGTCAGCGCAAAGTCAGCATACTGATACACAGCCTTTACCTCCCACAGTTTGGGAGTGATGTGACGATCGGCGGTGATGATACCGTTGCAGCAGAAGTCATTATCGTTGGGATGGTCGTTGAAGCCACCACCATAGTACATGTTTGAAGTAGGTTCGCCATACTTGCAGAGACTCTGGTCAACCCAATCCCAGATGCAGGCACCAATCTGGCGCTGGCTCTTGAACTCGATGTAATCCCAGTACTCCTTGAGGTTACCGATTGAGTTACCCATGGCATGGGCATACTCGCAGATGAAATAAGGACGTCCCTGCAAACCCTTGTTCTGGTCGAAACCCATCATACCCCCTACGCTGGGGTACATCTGACTATCCATGTCGGCAGCTTCGTTCATACCCTCGTAATGAACCATACGGTTGTCGAGCGCCTTGATGGCCTTGTAAGCTTCGCGGAAATTGTCGCCACCGCCACACTCGTTACCCATACTCCAGAAGATGACAGAAGGATGGTTACGATCGCGAAGCACCATACGTTCCTCACGGTCAACATAGGCATCACGCCATTCGGGATTGCGACTCAGAGAGTGGTTGCCATGGCACTCTACATCGGCCTCGTCCATGATGTAAAGGCCATAGTAGTCATACAGCGCATACATCTTGGGGTCGTTGGGATAGTGACTGGTACGAACGGTATTGAGGTTGAAGCGCTTCATGAGAACGATGTCCTCGATCATGCTCTCCACAGGGATGGCCTTGCCATAGATGGGATGAGTGTCATGACGGTCGGCACCCTTGAAGAGCACACGCTGGTTGTTGATGAACACACGACCATTACGGTTCTCTATCTTGCGGAAACCATACTTCATGGTCACCACCTCGCCATTCAGCTCCACATTGACCGTATAGAGGTTGGGCTTCTCTGCGCTCCACAAGGCAGGATTCTTCACGTTGACGGTAAAGATGCCTTTCAAATCCTTATCACCCTTGGCAGAAACAGGTGCACTTGCCTCACGAGCAACGGTATTACCCTTATCATCGAGAAGGGTGATCACGGGAGCCACCTCTTTGAGGTTAGCCTTGTTGTCGATGTCGAAGTTTACCTTCATGGTAGCCTGTGAGAGGTCGCCATTAAAGTCGGAGGTGATATAGACGTCGCGAACATGCGTCTTGCTGCGAGCTTCCATATAGACATCACGATGAATACCACTCATGCGGAACATGTCCTGATCCTCAAGGTATGAGCCATCGCTCCAACGATACACCTCCACGCAAATAAGGTTGTCCTGACCTGGCTTGACATACTTAGTGACATCAAACTCTGCACCGGTGTTGGGACCCTGTGTGTAACCCACCTTCTTACCATTGACAAAGATGTAGGCGGCACTATAGATACCATCAAAGCAAAGGAAGACCTCCTTCCCCTTCCAGTTGGCTGGCACCTTGATGGTGCGACGATAGCTGCCCACGGCATTAGGTTCGTCAAGGATGGTGTACCCCTCCTGTCCACGGATGAAGGGAGGCACATTCTTGAAAGGATAGGTGACATTGGTATAGATGGGAGTGCCATAGCCCAACATCTCCCAGCAACTGGGCACGGTGATGCTCTTCCACTGGCTGGCATCGAAAGCCGTCTTGTAGAAGTCCTTGGGACGCTTGTCGGGTTCGGGAGCCCAGTTGAATTGCCATTGTCCGTTGAGCATCATACGCAAGCTGCTGCGCGGAGTAAGCCAAGGCTGCTTGTAGGCAGGGTCGCTCTTCATCTCGCTCTCGCTGGCATAGCGAAGCATGAAATTGTGAGTGCGCTCCTTGTTGATGGCAAAGATATGCTGGTTCTCCCAATCGTTCTTGCTGCTACCCGACGCATCAAGTGCGTTCACCTTGAGGTTGGTCTTCACGAAATGCCACTGCACGCACTCGTCTTCGGGCTTGGCATTGAGCTGCCACACACGTCCGCCAGGTTGACAGTTGTCCTTGTAACCCAGTCGCATGCCACCTGCCAGGCAAGTCAGCACATAGGTGTCCTCACCCACCTTGGTGAGCTGCCAGTACTGGTTCATGTTGCCAGGCGAAAGACTCCAAGGAGTCACATTGCCCTCACGATTGCCATGATTGCCATTGTCGAGCGCCATCATGGTGTAAGGGTTGTAGAGCATCACCACCCCTTCGCGGTCGGTGTTCTGGATATTCCACACCTGCGACTGACTTTTCTTGTTCACAGGGGTAAAGGTAATTGTACCACTCTGGTTGTCGAGTGCCAGACCTTCACCAATCTCCAGGCGATACCCCTGGTTCTTATCGAAAGTCTGTGCCTTGACTGATGCCGACAACAGGATGCCAGCAAAAAGCAAGGATAAGTTTTTGATGAATTTGTTCATTTTGGTATAGTTATTATTTTGGTCATTTAACAGAACAAAAGCGAAGGTTACTTCGCACTTTCATGGAATTTTCGGCAAAGATACAAAAAAAAAACAAATAAACAAAGACGCAAAGAAACCTTTTGCAATTTCCGTGCGTCTTTGTGAGTTGAAGTATGGTATTTTCACCTTACTTGAGTGAATCGAGAAAGGCAAACAAATCTGCCATCATCTGGTTGTGGTAAGCAAAATACTGTCCGCAACCAAAACCATGTCCACCACGAGGATAGGCATGAATGTTAGCCTTCACCTTTGCCTTCTTGAGTGCCAGGTAATACTCGGCAGAGTTGCGAGGAGGCACAAGGAAGTCATCGTCTGCCAGGATGATGATGGCAGGAGGTGTCTGCTCCGTTACCTGAAGCGAGTTGTTGTACTTATCCTCCAGCTCCTTGCTGGCATTCTCACCAATAAGTGCGTTGTGTGAGTCGAGATGAGTAACCGACTTGTCCATCGAGATAACGGGGTAGAACAGAATCTGGAAGTTGGGACGTGTGGCTGCATCGTTATGGGTAGCAATGGTAGAAGCCAAGTGGCCACCAGCCGACGATCCCAACACACCCACCTTCTGGGCATCTATCTTCCACTCCTGAGCCTTCTCACGGATAAGACGCATGGCCTCGGTAGCATCGCTGATGGGCACATCGGTGACGCCATTGGGCATACGATAGTTCAGCACGATGGTGGCATAACCCTTGGGAGTAAGATAGTTGGCCCACTCATAACCCTCCTGACCCAATGAAAGCATGCGATAGCCACCACCAGGGATGACGAGTATGGCCTTGCCATTGCGCACAGAGTCCTCGGGGAGGAACACGCGGACCATAGGCTTGTAGTTGCGCTTGCTCTCATCATAAGGCTCGTTGTCGATGCCGTTGGTGTTGGGCTTGCCATTCTGCCAGAGGTCAATGTCGAAGCTCTTGAGCGTAACCTGTGGTTGCGCCTGCATCATGGGGCGACGTGGACGCTGTCCGCCTTGCCCCATCTGTGGCTGTGCCATTGCCGAGCATGTGCCCAGCATGAGCATAAAACCAAAGAAAATCTTCTTCATACCGTCTTGTATTTTAGAATCCAAATGGACGGTTACCACCTGCAGGTTTGATGGGAGCACCTACCTCTGATGCCTCTACATCCTTGTCGTTCAACTTGAAGAGCATGAAAGAGCCATCCTTCTTGGTAAGAGGCTTCCAGGCGCCATCCTTGGGACCATTGGGGTTGCTGTACTTGGCAAAGTTGGTCCATGCTGTCAGCATCTTCTCAGCCAGATCCCAGTCGCCCTTTGTCCAGGGACGCCAGCAATGCTTCAAAGACTTGAATACGAACCAAAGGTCGGAAGAGTGGAATGCACCCTTCAGACGAGCGGTTACCTCAGGGTGTGAACCATCATCGGGCAATGGACGTGCAAACTCATAAGCCCATGCCTTACCGCCCTTGCTCTCGCGCACGCGACAGAACTCAGCGATGCCCTCGCTCATGTCGCCCATATCGTTGAGGGTGTAGCCAATCATATAAGGTACGTCTGCCAATGTGCCCTGACGGGTAGCATCGTCAAAACTCTTCAGGCTCACATAGCCTTCCACAATAGGCATCAAAGGCATGTAGGCACGCTCGCCGCTGGCACTGGCATAGATGGAAGAGAGTGCGTGGATGGTCTCGGTAGAAGCCTGACGCATCTTCTTGAGGTCGGTAAGACCTGCCCAATCCATCATCTTCTTGGTGGCTGCCTCTGCATCCTTCAACGACATGGGTGCGAAAGGACCTGCAGGACGATTGGCATTCTCGGGGTTGATACCATTGGCGCTCATGATAACTGCCTTGTGGAACAAGCCACGTGCCAGGGGCGACTCGCAGAGGGTGCGCACGCTACCACCACCGGCACTCTGACCGAAGATGGTCACGTTGTTGGGGTCGCCACCAAACTGCTCGATGTTCTTCTTAATCCACTTCAATGACTCTATCTGGTCAAGTATGCCATAGTTGCCCGACACGCCATGTGCACTCTCCTGTGACAACTCGGGATGGCAGAGGAAGCCGAATACGCCAAGACGGTAGTTGATGCTTACCAACACCACATCCTTGGCTCCCCACTCCTGACCATCAAACTCGGGTTCGGTACCCCAACCCTCACGATAGCCACCACCATGAATCCACAATGCCACGGGCAACTTCTTGTTCTTCTGACCGGGAGCCTTTGTCCATACGTTCAGGTACAAGCAATCCTCGCTATAGGGAGCTTCCTTGCCATAACCCCACTCCGTGGTGTAGCCACCGGGATAATGTACTGCCTGATAACTGGGATGACCAAAGGTGTCGCATACCTTCACACCCTTCCAAGCCACAACGGGCTGTGGTTCCTTCCAACGGTTCTCACCAATAGGAGCAGCTGCATAAGGAATGCCACGATACACATACACATCCTTGTGATCATCAGCCAACACTCCCTGCACCTTACCACCTTCAATGTCAAGTACAGGATTCTGAGCCTTCAACGACAGGGTCGAAACAAGAGCTCCCAACACTAAAAGAAATACTTTTTTCATTTTTTTAAAATGGTTTTAGATTTTGTGTACGATGCTAAACTAAACTAATCCTAACAAGTCGGGGGGGTGCTTATTGTTTATCCGATTTTTATTTAATGTCTGAACTCACAAAACTTGATTCGTTAAGTTTTTGTCTCACATAGTATCATGCAAAGTTAACAATTTATTGCGTAACTGTGCCTTTTTTCTTCAAATAATTCAAATATTATGCCGAAAAAGTGCCTAATCGTAATTTCCCTTTGGCAATTATGCCCTATCATTGGTCAAAAAACGCTAACTTTGCCTCCGACAAAAGACAATGAATAAATGCTGTCATTTCAACCAACAATATGCAAATTTAAATTAACTCACATGAATAAGACCATACAGAAGTGGCTCAGCATAGCCACCATCCTTTTTTCTTCATCGGATGCAATGGCACAGGTAAGAATACATTTCGCCTCAAAGGAAGAGGCTCAGCGAATGATTGTGGAGAACGACTCCTACACGAATGGTTTGGGACAGTTTGACCTTGACTGCAGGGTGGGACGAACGAACGCCAACAAGGCAGAGCTGCATAAATTCCAGAAAGACCAATGTCTGGAATTTGTGCAAGAGGAGAAGGACAGCATTGCCCACAGCATGGCGCGCCTGCAAGCCCTCGCAGCAAAGAACGGCTTCCGTCTGCCCAAGCCCGAGGAGATTGTCTTCGTCAAGACCACCATGGCAGAGGAAGGTGGTGCCGGTGGCTATACACGCAGAAACCGCATCTACATGCAGTCGGGCATGCACACTCGTGAGGGGTTTGACAACTTCGTGGCTCACGAACTCTTTCATGTGCTTACACGCAACAGCAGAGCGTTCAAGGAGGCGATGTACAGCATCATAAGTTTCAAACTCTTAGAGGACTCCATTCCTTTCTCAAAAGAGATTATCGATATGCGAATCAGTAATCCGGACATAAGCAAATATGATGCCTATGCCGAACTGACCGTGGCTGGCGAAAAGCGCCCCTGCACCATGCTGATCTATGCCAACAAGAGTTACGAAGGCGGGTCGTTCTTTACCTATCTTAATATTGGCTTGATACCTCTTGACAAGGATTTCAAGCCCATCATGGAAGATGGTAAAACGGTAATCTATCCCTTGAATGAGTGTAGCGACTTTTATGACAAGGTGGGTCGCAACACATCATACGTCATCAACCCCGAGGAGTGCCTGGCCGACAATTTCTGCTTCGTGATGACCGGAAAGGACAGTAACGATTTCAAGACCCCTGCCATTCTGGAGGCCATGAAGCAGGTCTTGAAAGAGTTTGTGGAAAGTGACACGCTTCCTGAAGACAACACAACAGAGTAAGAGGAAGATTTTAAAAGAACTTGACAAACAATCGGCAGCAACAAGTATTCTGTCATCCTACACCCTGCGCACAGGGTTCGCACAATTGGCTTACGACTGGCTTACGGGTTTTGACGTAAGCCAGACGTAAGCCGATAATGTGAAAGCAGGGTGATGGCTGAAGGAAGGTAACAGCATTAAGCAAGATAATCGATTTTACGAATATTAGGAATATTTATTTACATTATTACAACAAGCCACCTGGATTCGAATATCATGATCCAAGGGGCAAACTTGAATAAATAAGCCTAAATAGAACTATTTCTTGTTGGATATTTGCATATTATCAAAAAAAACAATATCTTTGCCATCATTTAAGAAATTGCCGAAAAATAGTTTATTATAATCATTAAAAAAAAATCGAAAATGAAAGCAAGTAAATTTTGGAGCATGATGATGACGCTCGTCGTGATATTCGGCACGACAATGTTGTTATCTTCGTGTGGCAGCGACGACCCAGAACCCAGTCAAGTGGACAAGAATGAAATTGTGATTAATGGTGAGTCAATTCCTGTAACCGAGGCTTCCTTTTCATTGGAGGATGGTATAAGCCAGATTAAGCTCCGTACAGCTACGGAGGCAAACATAGAAATCAAGTTTAGGGCCTCGAACATTCCTGTCGGAGAGAATGTAGAGTCGTACAACATTGAATTGGAGCACAATGACGGCCACAAGGTTGTAGAAGGCGGTCCCCACAAACTATCTGTAATTAAACTTGCCGACAAGGATAACTACAAGATAAAGCTACCAGAGTCTGTAGGAAGCTATAATAACGGAGGAAATGTTAGATTCTCTGCCACTTATGTAGGCTTGGTAAAGATAAAAGATTATCGCGGAAGTAAGTAATCGTTAAAAAATAACTTCCTAAAGTTTACACCATAGAAATATGACTATGAGAGGTTGCGATTCTCTCGTTAGTTTGACGCAATTTGTTAGTT
>JAZLKL010000009.1:0-12546 GCA_045597585.1 Bacteroidaceae bacterium
GCAATGTTGACATTACAATTTGAGAACAAATAAAGTTAAAATTGTTAAATCCATACTTCTATTCTCATATTCCCCAAAACCCCAAATCACTTTTCTACCTTTATACATGCAACGATTTAATACTCAATACTATACAAAAACTATAACTACAACAATATCTATCTGGTTACTTTGAATTGCATGACACCACCTACTTTAGCCGGTACATTGGGCATCACCAACTGTCCCATCGTTGTGCCACAAGGCACAAAAGAGGCGTATGTGTCTGCCACCAATTGGGCGGAATATAAGGATAATATTATAGAAGGCGCATTTGAATATGACGTGGCAGTAGAAGCACAGGATGGCAAATCGGCACTACACATCAAGATTGGTGAGGAGAACCTGCTGAATGTGGTGACACTCAAGGCATCGGGCACCATCAACAGCTATGACCTGATGCTGATGCGCAACAAGATGATTAACCTGCGCCGCCTCGACCTGAGCGAAGCCACCATTCTTGCCAACGACTACGAATACTACCAAGGCTACAGTTCGAAGGCCAACACGCTGACACGCTATGCTATCAATCCTGCCTTAATGAGTCTGAAGCTACCCAATAACCTGACTCAAATAGAAAACTATGCCTTGACAGAAATGACTCATTTACATGAGCTAACCATCCCCGCCAGCGTGACCTCAATAGGAAATTACGCAGCACAAGAACTAAAAGCACTATACAAACTGACCTTTGAGGAAAACAGCCAGCTGAAGACCATTGGCACTTCTGCATTCTCTGGTTGTTCTGCCCTGACTTCCATCACCATCCCTGGAAGTGTAACTTCAATAGGAAGTGGTGCATTTTCTGGTTGCGACAACTTGCATTCTGTCCGTCTGGAAGATGGAGAGGAGAACTTGGCTTTAAACACAAATTGGAGTGACGCTATATGGGGTGGAAGCTATGACAAGATGTATTTAGGTAGAAACATATCAAACAATTTTTCTTCTAATTATTATTCTCCTTTCTACGCTAAAAGCATCACTCATCTGGAAATCTCAGAGAAAGTTACCCAGTTGCCATTTGGTTTGTTCTATAATGCCACTTGCACTCACATCATTGTTCCAAACTCGCTCAAGAAGATTGGTTCCATCTGTTTTAGCGATAATAAATTTCAAAGAATTGACATTAAAGACGTCAATGCATGGGCAAACATAGAAGGTGTGTCAAACCTAACGGAAGAAGGAACATATAGAAAGGACCTCTACATCAATGGCCAAAAAGTAGAAACGCTGGACATCCCTGCCGAGATGACCACCATGCAGCCATACGCCTTCTACAACACATCCATTAACGAGTTGATAATACCCGCCAATGCGCAGCTGGAAGAGATTGCCGACTATGCCTTTGCCAACACCAACGTGGGCAACGTGAGCCTGCCCGTCAGCGTGCAGAAGATTGGTGCCCATGCCTTTGAGAACTGCGCGGACATGACCGAGCTGAAACTGCCCTCGGGCCTCCGCAAGATTGGTGACCGTGCTTTCAGCGGATGCAGCAAGCTGAACGACGTATATACCTACACCATTGAGCCACAGCCCATCGACCAGAACACCTTCAGCACCTACCGCACAGCCACGGTGCATTGCCCCAAGGTGAGCTACTACAACTACTACTACGACACGGAGTGGAGCCAGTTCCTGAAGCTGGTGCCCTTCGATGCAGAGTACGACTACGTTTTTGTGGATAAGGACTTTGAGGTGGACGAGAACACCGGAGCCATTGAGGGAACGCCCGACATTGACGTCAACCCCGGCGGTGGCATTGTGGTGGACGACGACGTGGAGCAGGACTTCAGCGACATACACATCAAGTTCGATGGTACGCTAAACATTGGTGCCTCTATCATCGGTGCTAACATCAAGGCTAAGAAGATATACCTCGACATGGAGCTGAAGGCAGATTGCTGGTACTACTTCTGCTTCCCCTTCGACGTGGATTTGAAAACCATACAGAAGTCGGGCGGCTACGTGTTCCGCTACTACGACGGCGAGAAGCGTGCCCAGGGCCAGAGCGGATGGAGCGAGATTGCGGCAGGCACCACACACCTCAAGGCAGGCAAGGGCTACATCTACCGCACCAACGCAGGTGGCACGCTGACTATCGTGTTCAGCAAGGATGAACTGGAGGCTAAGCTCAATGTGGATGTAAAGACATGGCTTGAGACACACGAGGCAGAGTCGGCCGACAACAAGAGCTGGAACTTCGTAGGTAACCCCTACATGAGCTACTACCGACTAAACGACCTGCAATACACCGCACCTGTGATTGTCTGGAACGGCACACAGTATGAGGCACTACGCCCCGGTGACGACGAATACGTGTTCCGTCCCCAGGAAGGCTTCTTCGTGCAGAAACCCGAGAACGTTGACTTCATTGGCTTTATCGCCAGCAAGTGCATCACCTACACCCAGTCGCAGGACGAGCAGAAGTCGCAAGGCGCCAAGGCAAGACGCGCCAGCGAACTGGCACCCAGCCGTAGGTTAGTGAACCTGATACTCAGCAATGGCAACACCACCGACAAGACACGCGTGGTATTCAACGAGATGCAGCAGATGGGCTTTGAGACCGAATGTGATGCGGCTAAGTTTGAGAGCAACGCAGGCGGCATGCAGCTCTTCAGCATGGACGACAAGGGCATCAAGTACAGCATCAACGAGCGTCCCATGGCCGACGGCATGGTGGCTCTGGGCTATGTAGCCAACCAGAAGGGAGAATACACCATCGAGGCAACCCGTCAGGATGTACACGTATTCCTCAAGGACAAGCTTACCGGCAAGGTATGCGACCTGAGCGAGGAAAGCTACACCTTCAATAGCGAGGCAGGCAGCTTCGGCAACCGCCTTGTGCTGATGGTGGCCGACGAGGAGACAAGCATCGAGGCGCTCAGCACCAACGGTACCGAAATAGGCACCACCTACGACCTCAACGGCCGCCGCATAGAGAAGGCACAGAAGGGCGTGAACATTGTGAAGGGCAAGAAGACCTTGGTTAAGTAACCCTTATCCATGATGCGCATGAAAAGAAGAAGAAGAGTGTGGATGGCAGGGATGCTGCTGGCATGGCTATGCAGCACCCTGCCCATCATGGCACAAGGCACGGAGGGATACAACCCCACCAACCCGGGTGACCCAGGCAACCCAGCCATCATGCTGTCGTACCACGTCACGGTGGCGAGCAACATAGAGGGGGCAGGCACGGTGACAGGATCAGGCTATTACAAATATGGCATGAATGCCACCCTTCGTGCCACCGCCAATGATGGCTACCGCTTTCTGTATTGGGTGAAGAATGGTAGTGCCGAGGCATATAAGACCGCAGCTTCGTTCAGCTACAACGTGGTGGCTGAGGACGTAAGCTTCACCGCTGTGTTTGAAAAGGTGAACCGTGTGTTCCTGAGTATCAACGACACCAAGGCGGGCACGGTGACATACACCAAGCACAAGAATGTCATAGGTGGTTCAGAACCACGCACACCACAGGTAGGCACTGGCAGTTCATCAAACTACACCCTACCCTTTGGCAACTACTACAGGTATTCTACTACCCAGAGCATCTATACTGCCAAAGAGCTTGGCGGTGGTGGCACTATCAAGAGCATTGCCTACGAGGTTGCGGCAGCAGCATCGTACTCGTGCACGGTGAACATCTATATGGGTCACAAGGCAAGCAGTTCGTTCAGCGGCACAGGCGATGCCCTGACTGCCAGCGGCCTTACCCTGGTGTATAGCAAGACAGGTACCATTGGTAGTATTCGTGGATGGGAGACCTACACGCTCGACAATCCGTTTGTGTATAATGGTACGGACAATCTGGTTGTAGTGGTGACCAAGTCGGCATCATCATTCACCAACTCGTTGAAGTATGCCTATACCTCTGCTTCCGGTAAATGCTTGTATAGACAGAGTGACGGCACCCTCAGCTATGCATCGGTAAATACTACGGGAAATTATAGCACAACTGACCAAAGACCCAATGCTAAGTTTGAGATGGATGCATACATCTACGGCGATGACGAATATGCCTCTATCAGTACTACGCCCAACGAGAACTACGAGTTTCAGCATTGGTTGAGGAACGAGGAAACAGAGCCTTATACCACAGAGCAAAGCTTTGAGTACCTGCTGACAGAAGATGTAACTTTCACTGCCATCTACAAGTACATAGAGCCCCCCTACCGACCCAACAATCCTGCTGACCCGGGGGACGTGGATGGCATGATTAGGTACAACCTGAAGGTGAGCCTCAGCAGAGAGGATGCGGGTATGGTATCAAGTGGTGGCAAGTATAGGCATAGCACGAAGGTGACCATCAGCACCACACCCAACGAAGGGTATGAGTTCCGTTCGTGGACACGCAAGGTGGGCGAGACAGTAGAGGAAAACTACAGCACCGACCGTTCGTTCAGCTACACCACCACGAAGGAGGATGTGGAGTTTGTGGCTGAATACGTCAAGACATCGGAGGAACTGCTGAAGGGCCACACGCTGACTATCAAGGCAAGCACAGACGGTTTGTGTGACTTTAACATGGAGAGCGAAACGCTGATTCTGGAGGATGATGCCTTCAACGTGACCGTGACGCTGAAGAGCGACGTAGTGTTTGAAGGCTGGTACATGGATGGTAAGTATGTGTCGGATGCCCTGACGTATGGCACCTACATGCCCAACCACGATGTCGTACTGGTGGCAAAGGTTCGATACCAGCCTTATAGTCCCAATGACCCTGGCAACGACCTTGGCTATATGGATACTGCGCCTGAAATTCCCACAGGCTTGATAGGCGATGTGAACCAGGACGGCAAGGTGGACGTATCGGATGCCGTGGATTTGCTGGAGTTCTACCTGAAAGGTGAGACGAGCCAACTGGACATGTTTATCTGCGACGTGGACAGAAACAGCGTGATAGACGTGTCGGATGCCGTAGAGATATTAGAGATTTACATAAACGGAAAATAATGAGAAGAATAGTAACGATAATGATGTGCTGGGTGGCAAGCATAGCCACCTATGCACAAGAGAATACCGACTACATCTCCATTGAGGAAGTAACCCTTACACCCGGAAGCGAAGAGGGATACATCACTTTCAAACTAAATGGAAGCAGCATATACTATACTGCCTACAACCTGGACGTGGTGCTGCCCGAGGGTATCAGCGTAGTGATGAAGAATGGCAAGCCCGACGTGAAGCGTGTCAATGCCATCTACCCCTATACGCTGGATGATGATGACAACAAGGAGTACACCCACACGGTAAGTGCCACATTCGGCGTGGTAGCCAAACAACAGCTGCGAGTGGCATGTATCTCGCTCTTAAACCAGAACCTTACGGCTACAAGCGGTTCGCTCTTTAAGGTGCATGTCAGCGTGTCGGCATACGCAAAACCCGGTGTGCAGCAAATACCCATATCGGGCGTCTGCCTCAAGGCGGTTGGACAGCCAGGCCACTATCCCGCAAGCATAGTGGACAATAACGTCACCATCGACAACCACACCTCCGTACCCGTCAGCGTGTCGGCTGCCGCGAAGTGGAGCACTTGCATCCTTCCCTTTAGTGCCATCGTACCCGAAGGTGTGAAGGCATACACACCGAAGCGCCATGATGAGACATACGTCTATCTGGTAAAGAGCAGCGAGATGGAGGCATTCACCCCCTATATCCTTTATAGTGAGGATGGCTATTCGGGCACGCTGGAAGGCGATGTGAACGCTGCGCTATACCCTGAGAACGGATTGGTAAACAAGGATGGCTATCTGAACGGTGCCATCATGCCACAGGTTGCCACCGAAGGCTATGTGCTGCAGAATGGTGTAGAGGGTGTGAAGTTCTACCGAATTACGGAAGGAAGTAAGTTTACGATACCCTCGGGTAAGTGTTGGGCAAGCATTCCTTCGGGCAGCAATGTGAAGAGCCTGAACTTCATGTTCCTTGAGGAGGATGAAACGGGAGTAAAGACGGCGTTGCACGATGAAAAAGAGAATATGATGATGTATGACCTTCATGGTCGTAGTGTTTCCAACTCGACCGTTCTGCACAAGGGAATTTACATCAAGAACGGAGAGAAGGTCATCGTGAACAAATAAAGTTGTGCTAATGGATATAAAGAAGAAATATATAAAACCCTCGCTGCTGGTAGTGACGTTGGATTCGCATTACATCTGTCTCAGCTACGATGAAAAAATAGAATATACGGAAACCGGTGCTGACGAAGGACTCGGGGTTTTGGTAAACGAAGAGAGACGCAGCCTATGGGATATGGAGTGGTAAGAGTGAAAAGAGTGGAAAGAGTGGAAAGGAACAGAAGAAAATAACGTGAGCCAAGGGAAAAAATTGGCAAAAGAGAGTAAAGAGAACGATCTTTTTATTATCTTTGCATTACTAACCCTTAATACCATTCAAATTGAAACGTAAGCGAATCATACATGCAGCCACAGCCTTGGTGGTTATGCTCTTCTGTGTTACCAGCGGATTGTCATGCGGAAAGAACGAGGAGAAGGCCGACAACCAGACCGACACCCTGCCACCCCGCAAGAACAGGTCTGTGAAACTGGACCCTAACGCCACGTTTGACGGCATAGACATCTCGGCACACCAGGGCATCATCGACTGGGACTCGCTCGACAACTTCAACCCCAACCTGGTGTTCATCTATGTGCGTGCCATCGGCAAGAAGGATGTGGACTCACTCTACCGTGACAACCTGCTGAACGCCCGCCAACATGGATTCATGGTGGGCAGCTACCACTTCTTCAACATGGCGGTTTCGGTGGACGAACAGTTTGAATGCTTCACGGAGATGGTCAAGAAAGAGTATCAGGATCTGCGTCCGATGCTGGACATCGAGAAGCAAAGTCTCTCGCCTGACGGAAATACCCACTTGCGCGACAGTGTGCTGAAGATGGCACGACTCATGGAGAAGCACTATGGCTGCAAACCCGTCATCTACAGCAACCAGAATTTCTACAACAAGTATCTGGCAAGCACCTTCTCGCGCTACCCATTATGGATAGCGAACTATAGCCGTAAACCGGTCATCACCAGAGGCAAGACCATATTGTGGCAACGCTCATGCACCACGGTCATCCCGGGCATCAGCAAGGCTATCGACATCGACAAGTTCATCAACGGCGGAACGTTGAAAAGCCTAATGTATAAGGCCACTTCCCCCTAAAGGGGACGGGGAAAGGCCACCCGATTCCAAAACGCTCCCAGCATGGCATACCCTCCAAAGCCTAATGAGCGGACTTCCTCAAGATTATCATACGAGACACCTCCAAGGGCATAGACATTGGGACGGATGATGCCCTGGCGACGAGCCTCTGCCAGTTGCCGACGCGAGAAAGCAGCACCATAGCCTTCCTTGGAAATGCTATCGAAGATAGGACTGAGAAAGACATAGTCGCACAAGGGGGCGTAGTGCTCCACCTCGGCAAGGGAGTGGCAGGAACGCGAAACGGTAAACTGACGCTGTACCTGCACCTCGCCCACCCACGAGGGTGCCTCCGGATTACGGCCATTAAGATGTATTCCCCCTAAACCATAGCGCAGCGCAAGGTCATGGCAATCGTGCAAGACTATCCTGTCACGATACTTTGCCTCAATCTGTCTTATCCACTCCTCCATTTCAAGTTCCGTAGCCTTGGGCTTACGCAAGTGGAGGCGTTCTATCTCACCATGCATAAAGAGGGAGTTGACAAGTGCTGTCTCCCCCTCTTTTATTGCTGGTAAGGTGATTACTATCTGTCTCATTTTCCCATCAGATCAAACGAAGCATCCCAATCCTTCCACACGGGTTCACGGCCCAGTTCCTTGAGGCGTTGGTTGATGACCTTAGCTGTACGCTCATCCGAGACGGTGAACTGCTCAAGAGCCTGAGGATAGGTGTGGTAGCCACCGGGGTTGACCTTTGACTCAGCCGACATCGTGGTGACACCCAGGGTACACATATTGTCGCGGATAAAGGCAGGCTCACGTGTAGAATACGAAATATCGACGTCATGGTCGAAGATGCGCATGGCAAAGGTAGCCTGTGCCAACTCGCGGTCGCTCATATAGTAGTTGGGATGGAAGCCCTCATTCTGCGCCGGACGCATACGTGGGAAGTTGACACTATACTTGGTGCGCCAATAATGCTTCTGCAGGTAGCGCAGGTGGTAGGCCATCATGGTGACGTCGGTACGCCACTCCTTCTCCAAACCGATGAGCACACCCATACCGATGGAATGAACACCTGCCTGTCCCATACGGTCGAAGCCATCGCAACGCCACTCAAAGCGCGACTTCATGCCACGGGGATGATAGATGTTGTAATGTTCGCGGTTGTAGGTCTCCTGGAAGCATATTACGCCATTCAGGCCATGATGGATGAGTTCACGATACTCATCGGCCGAGAGAGGCATCACCTCTATCTTGATGTTCGAGAAGTAACGCTTGGCGATGTCGATAGCCTTGGCCAGATAGGGCACGCCTGCCTTGGCAGGATTCTCGCCTGTGACCAGCAGGATGTTCTCAAAGGGAGCCAACTGCTTGATGGCACGGTATTCGTCCTCAATCTGCTCGGGGGTGAGGATGGTACGCGCCATGGGATTCTCGCGGTGGAAACCACAGTACACGCACGAGTTGCTACATGAGTTGGTAATGTAGAGAGGGATGAACATGGAGATGGTGCGTCCGAAACGCTCCTCGGTGTATTTGCGCGAGAGGCGGGCCATCGTCTCGAGATACGGTTCGGCGGCTGGCGAAAGAAGTGCCATGAAGTCGTTGACATCACAATGCTCCTTGGCAAGGGCACGTCGCACGTCGGCATCGGTCATCTGAGCAATACGCTCTGTGGTCTCATCCCAACTTATATTCTTTAATTCGTCACTAAACATTTTTGGTTCTTTTAGAGCATGGCTGATAGGCATACTCATGAATAGTTGTAATGGTAGGATGCTCACCACAAAGTGAGCAATCCTCATTCTTCTGGAAATTAAAACATTGGAACTGCATCCCAAGGGCATCAAAGGTAAGCAAGGCATTTGTCAGTAGCTGTCCTGCTCCGGTAATGTACTTGATGGCCTCGGTAGCCTGCAAAGTGCCACAAATGCCAGCAATACTTCCCAGTACACCTACCATCGAACAAGTTTCCACCTCCTCCATAGCAGGAGGTTCGGGAAAAATGCAACGATAGCATGCAGAACCAGGAACGTGCGTCATCAGCTGTCCGTTGAAACGATTGATGCCACCCATGCAGAAGGGCTTTCCTTCCATCACACAAGCATCGTTGATGAGGTACTTGATAGAGAAATTATCCGTTCCGTCGATGACAAAGTCAAACTGGCGTACCACTTCACGGATGGTATCCTCTGTGAGGTATTCACCGAACTTAATGACCTGTACATCGGGATTCAGTTCGTGTATGGCTCGTTCTGCAGAGTCGGTTTTAAAGGTGCCCACGTCTGCGGTTCGATGTATGACTTGCCGTTGTAGATTGGTAAGCGAGACCACGTCGCCATCGGCAATGCCCAATGTCCCCACGCCAGCAGCTGCCAGATAGAGTGCCAAAGGAGAGCCCAGGCCTCCCGCCCCCACGATAAGGACGCGGGCATTGAGTAGCTTCTCCTGCCCTTCCTTACCGATACCGTCAAGTATGAGATGGCGGTTGTAACGACGTTTCTGTTCAGAAGTCAGCACCATGATTACTTCTTTATCTTTCTCAAATCATGGGTAAGCTTGGCTGCACAGAAGTTGGGACCGCACATAGTGCAATACTCGCCATCCGTATGACCTGCCTCCTCAAAATACTGCAAAGAACGCTCTGGGTCGAGCGAGAGGTGGAACTGGTCGCGCCAGCGGAAATCGAAACGTGCCTTTGAGAGCGCATTGTCACGAATGGTTGCCCCGGGATGCCCCTTGGCCAAGTCGGCTGCATGGGCAGCAATCTTATAGGTTACCACACCCACGCGCACGTCCTCACGATTAGGCAGGGCCAGATGCTCCTTGGGGGTGACGTAGCAAAGCATGGCCGTGCCCAGCCACGCTATCTGAGCACCACCGATGGCGCTGGTAATATGGTCATAACCGGGAGCGATGTCGGTCACAATGGGACCCAGCGTGTAGAAGGGTGCCTCGTGGCAATGGTCGAGCTGACGTTCCATATTCTCACGAATCTTGTGCATGGGCACATGACCGGGACCCTCGATAAAGGCCTGCACGTTCTTCTCCCAGGCACGGGTAACGAGTTCGCCCATCGTGTCGAGCTCAGCAAACTGTGCCGCATCGTTGGCATCGGCTGTACAACCGGGACGGAGTCCGTCACCCAGAGAGAGTGCCACGTCGTATTGTGCCACGATATCGCAGATGTCATCGAAATGCTCGTAGAGGAACGACTCCTGGTCGTGGATAAGGCACCACTTGGACATAATGCTACCGCCACGGCTCACGATGCCACACAGACGACTGTCGGCCAGGTGTACATTATGGCGACGGATGCCGGCATGGATGGTAAAGTAATCCACACCCTGCTCACATTGCTCGATGAGCGTGTCCTTATAGACTTCCCATGTGAGGTCTTCCACACGACCATTCACCTTCTCAAGAGCCTGATAGATGGGAACAGTACCTACGGGCACGGGACAGTTACGCACAATCCACTCACGTGTCTCGTGAATATTATCACCCGTAGAGAGGTCCATCAATGTATCACCACCCCACTTGCACGACCATACGGCCTTGTCAACCTCCTCCTCGATGCTCGAGGTGGTGGCTGAATTACCGATGTTGGTATTGATCTTTACGAGGAAGTTGCGACCGATAATCATAGGTTCGCTCTCAGGGTGGTTGATGTTGGCAGGCAAAACAGCACGACCACGTGCAATCTCATCGCGCACAAACTCAGGAGTGATGTGCGACTTGATGCCCAGTTCCTCACAGTTCATATTCTCACGGATGGCTACATACTCCATCTCGGGTGTGATGATGCCAGCCTTGGCATAAGCCATCTGTGTGATGTGCTTGCCAGCCTTGGCACGACGAGGCAACTGAATGTGCTCAAAACGCAGGGAGTCGAGCGAATGGTCGGCCAGACGCTGCTTGCCATACTCGCTGGTCACCTCGCTGAGTTGCTCGGTGTCGTTACGGTCCAGAATCCATGACTCGCGCATGCGAGGCAGACCCTTCTTGAGATCTATCTCAATGGCAGGGTCGCTGAAAGGACCGCTGGTGTCGTAGATGTACACGGGATCGTTCTGCTCGGTGTGAGGGATGCCGTGCTCGTCCTTTACAACCGTGGGAGTAAGATTCACCTTGGTCATTCCGACCTTGATATAGGGAAAGAGCTGACCTTGCATATAGGCCTTCTCACGCTTTGCGTATGCTTTGTTATCGTTTGGCATAATGATAAGTAAGTATAGTCAAGATTATTTATTCAACTTTCGCAAGCTTCGCATGCTTCAGTATTAGGGAGTTAAAGGAGTTAAAGAATTCAAAGGAGTTAAAGACGTTAGGTATGCAGGGTGTGCGCCACAATGCCTCAAGGAGCAAGACATTCGTCTTTAACTCCTTGATATTCTTTAACTCCCTATACATGCGAAACTTGAATTATTTAGTTCAAGAATGCGGTAAGGGGACTTGAAGCCTCTGCACAATCGGCAATGGCACCCAGGCCGGCTTCGTATGCCTGACGACCTGCGATGACTGCCTGACGGAAGGCATCTGCCATCTGCACAGGATCGCCAGCCACGGCAATGGCGGTATTCACCAAGCAGCAGTCAGCACCCATCTCCATAGCCTCTGCCGCATGACTGGGAGCACCGATGCCTGCATCTACCACCACAGGGACGGTAGCCTGCTCAATGATGATTTGCAGGAAGTCTTTCATTCGCAATCCCTTGTTGGTGCCGATAGGTGCTGCAAGAGGCATCACAGTTGCCGCACCAGCCTCCTCCAGATGCTTGCAGAGCGTGGGGTCGGCCTGACAGTAAGGCAGCACGACAAAACCCAGCTTCACCAATTGCTCGGTTGCCTTCAGCGTCTCTACCGAGTCGGGAAGCAAGTAACGGGGGTCGGGATGAATCTCGAGCTTCAGCCAGTTGGTGCCAAAGGCCTCACGTGCCATCTGAGCGGCAAAGACAGCCTCCTCAGCGTTGCGCACGCCACTGGTATTGGGCAGGAGCTGAATGTCAGGATTCTGTGTGATGTGGGTAAGAAGCTCATCGTCAGCATCACCCAGTTCGATACGTTTCATGGCCACGGTGACCATTTCGGTTTGCGATGCCTCAATGGCCTTTGCCATCAACGCATTGTTGTTGAATTTTCCTGTTCCGAGGAACAGACGGGAGTTGAATTCACGTCCCGCAATGACAAGTTTGCTCATATTTGTTGTTTTTTATTTAGTAATGATTAAAAAATAACTTCCTAAAGTTTCTCATACCTATGAGCACTTAATAAGATAGTTCCACTTAGGCAGTGAGTCATCAAAAACGATTCTCCTGCTCTTTTCCGATTCGTAGGATTCCATAATGGGTCTTT
>JAZLKL010000010.1:0-5402 GCA_045597585.1 Bacteroidaceae bacterium
TTGTATATCTCGTGAATATTGTCTAAATTTGCTTTCATAACAGGGGTTGAGTAAGAGTTTAAGTTGGTTTTCTTAGCAGTTGCTAATTTACAACTTTATTCTCTAATCCCCGTTATTTTATAGTTAATTAATTATAATTCAATGAAATAAAATTCCATCCTTAAGGGTAGGAAACTTTGGTTATACTATTCACACTTTATGAGGAGAAAAATACTCTTTGTCATAGGAATCATGGCCAACATAATGGCTCTTGCCCAGACATACACCGGCAAGGTGCTGGGTAAGGAGGCAGAACCATTGGTGGGGGCAACTGTTGTGGTGGCATCCCATACTAATGCTACCATAGCCTATGGTATCACGAATGACAAGGGTATGTATAAACTGAAAATACCAGAAGGCAAGGTTGCTGCGAATGTGTCGTTTCATTTTATGGGATACCAGAAAAAGACCCTGCCTTTTGCTGAGTTGAAAGACGGCATGTCCGTCACGCTTTCAGAAGGAGGCACCAAGCTGAGGGAGGTGAAGGTAAAGGCACAGCGCATCAAAAGTGTGGGCGACACGCTGACCTACTCTGTGGCAGGCTTCAGGCAGGGACAGGACAGAAGCATTGCCGACGTGATAGCCAAGATGCCAGGCCTTGAGGTGAAGGAGAACGGACAGATACTCTACCAGGGCACTCCCATCAATAAGTTCTACATAGAGGGACTGGATATGATGGGCTCAAAATACAGTATGGCCAGCGAGAACCTCTCTGCCGATAAGGTGCAGAGTGTGCAGGTGCTGGAGAACCATCAGCCTGTGAAGTCGCTACGTAAGGTGTCGTTCAGCGAACAGGCTGCGCTTAACATCGTGTTGAAGGATGATGCCAAGGCTACATGGATGGGCGCGCTCGACGTGGGAGCTGGCTATGATGACGAGTTTCTCTACGACTGTAGGCTGATGGGTATGCGATTCGACAAGAGGTTCCAGTCGCTGATGATGTACAAGAACAACGATACGGGCAAGGAGCTCGACAATGAAGTGCTGGACCTGACGACCTTGATGGACGGAAGCGGCACGGAGCAGGGCATACTGTCGCTAATGCATGTGGCATCGCCCAACTTGGCAGAGGACAGGTACACCTTCAACCATAGTCATCTTGTGGCTGGCAACTGGCTCTTCAAGACGGGGAAGGACTCACAATTGCGTCTGCAGGGTGACGGCTCCATCGACAAGACCAGCATGCACGACTACTATGCCACCACCTACCTTACTTTGGCCGAACTGCCTGTCGTTGTGGAGGAGCAGGAAGTAAGCAATACCCGAAGTGAGTGGCAGGCAGAGGCCCAATACGAGTTCAACGGCGAGAGTACCTACATCAAGAACCACCTTAAGGGCTATATGGATTTCAACAAGAGCATAGGTGCCATGCTCTACAACGGTGAGCGTGCCGATATGATGGTCAAGCCGCATAAACGCAGTCTTTCGGAGCTCTTTGAACTGTCGCATACCACAACAAAGGGTAATGTGTACAGCGTGGATAGCCACTGGGCTTACAACTATCTGCCAGGGCAGTTGCTTACCATCAATGGTATGACTGAACGCCTCGACCTTGGCTTCTTTTCTACCCAGAACGGTTTTCACAACAAATGGAAGATAGGACGCCATTATCTCAATAATGACTTGGGTATAGACTATGACCATGAGGACATTGACGTGGCTTTAGGCGAAAGTCAGAAACGCTCAAATGCCTATCAGTTGCTCTGTGCCTACTGGACGCCATCCATATCGTTTCAATTTGGCAACCACGTACTGGTTGGCAGTTCGAAGTTCAGCTATGCTCACCAAAGCTATCGTGAGTCGAAAAGCCATCACCTCTGGATTGACCCATCTGTTCGCTGGAACTGGAAAGCCACAGCCGTGTCGCAGTTCTCGAGTGGGGTGGACTACACCAACTTGCCGATGATGGGAGAGGCGGTATTTGACACCCCAGTCTTCACAGGCTACCGCACACAAACCATCAACCGAGGCAAAACAGGTTCCACCCACAGTCTTCGTGTGACAGGCAGTTACCATTACGCCAACCCCATGAACGGGGTGTTCTTTCATGTTTCTCCTACGTACATGCGTTCGTCGGGCAACATACTCTACGAGAATACGCTCATAGGCAATGTCTTCACCATGAGTGCCACAGACAAGGACCACGACATGCAATCGGCAAGGCTGTCCGGGGGGATAGGAAAGTCGTTTGGCTGGGCGAAAGCGACTGTCAAACTGAACGCTTCGCATGGCATCACGGACTATAGCCTTCTTGTGTCGGGTGATGTGGACGATGCCAGAACGTATTCAACCTCCACGTCTTTCAGCTACGCCTTGCAACCACTCCGCATATTGTCAGCAGAAGGGAAATCGAGCGTGCAACTTATGAGGCAAAGGAATCTCACTCATCCCGGGCTCTCTTCGGGAAGCACCACAAGTTGGGAGCATAGCCTCGACCTGCATATTTTCCCTTCGGAGAGGTGGATGTTGAGTGTGGACAACGAACTGTTTCACAGTAGCGAGGAGTCAGTAGGTACAAGCTACTTTCTTGATTGCTCAGTCAACTACATGGCCAAGCGCTGGGAACTTATACTAACTGCCAACAATATCATTGGCACATCGAAGTTCGAACATCGAAGCATTGGCAATACGGTAATGACTTACAGCGTTACCCGTCTGCGTGGCAGAATGCTGATGCTGACCTTTAAAATGGATTTATAAGTAAGTAATCAAAAATACTCAATATGAAAACGTACTATAAACTGACAATATTGTTGTTGCTATGTTCTCTGTGCTCGTTTGCACAGTCGGGCGACACTCTTCTGTGCGTTAGCTATGAATATCAGCAAGGTTGGACCAAGAACGAAATGCCCGAGATAAGGGTGTTGCAGATGGATGGGGAAGTAAGCCGGTTTTATTCGTTGACAGAAAGAAAAGTGCAAGCGCAGCTCGACAGTCTGGTCAAGGTAATGAACGGCGACGGCGACAGGATAATGGGCGCAAGGAAGTTGCTGCAACAAGGCCAGAAACAAAAGGCGGGAAGTAAGGATGTCGTTTACAAGCATCTGCCCAGTATTTCCCTAATGACATATACTACAAAAATAGGCCGACAAGCCTTTTTGTACACCGACTCCTTAATTGCCACGCAATGGCATTTGGAAGAGGGTGACACCGTCATTATGGACTACAACTGCGCTAAGGCCTCCCTGGATTATCGTGGTCAGAGATGGAACGTGTGGTACTCGCAGGAGATACCTATTAGCGATGGGCCATGGAAATTGAGCGGGCTGCCTGGTCTGATACTCTTTGCTCAGACAGCATCGGGTGATTTCTCATTCAATGCAAATGCTATTTACTACGAGAGTGGCACAATAGATTTGCCTAACGAGAAGGACTATGTGCGTACAACTCGTAAAAAGGTGAATGAGTTAAAAGGAAAACTGGCATTAGATCCTGTAAGCGTGATGGAGAGCCTTATTGACCCGAGTCAATATAAGGTGATTCGGTCTAAGGACAGAAAAAGACCAAAGATATCACAAGACGAAAAGAAAGCAATACCACAGATGGAATATTATTAAGGATGTGGTCCGGATCTATATTATAATTTTAAAAAATTATGAAAATTATGAAAAAAACATTTTTGACTTTAGTACTGGGGGTATGACTTTTTATGTTGTCCCCAACTTCTACATCTGCGAAAAAGAAAATTGTTGTTACCTATATGGAAACAGCAGTTCTTGATGGAAAAGGAAATACATGTGACATTGTTAATTACAATGACGGGTCTATTGGGTACTTCTATTATGATGCAGATGGAAACTTGATTGATTATGTTATATTTCAAAAATTGAAGCACTAATAATTTCATTCGTAAATTGTAGATTATAAGCATCTACGATGATAAATCGAGCAGAGGGATTTCGTTCCCTCTGCTTATATGCATCTTCAATATTGCGAGCTACCCTTTATTGTTTTCCACTGCTAGAAATCTGCTGCGTCACAGTTTAGCAAGGGTGGATGTTTATGCAGAAATACAAGGGGATTATTTTTTTGAGTAAATTCTTGGGTGGTTTTTAAAAACCACTTTTGTACGAATAGCCAGTCCCCTTGTGTTCCAAAACAACATCATAATTACACAAACCTAGTAGTAATGAGAAAATTACTTTTAATCTTTACTGCATGTTTATCTGTGTCTTATTTGAGAGCAGAATGCCATCCTTATACGCATGAATATAAGGATAGTATAACATTTGTAACAGATGGAAAATTCGTTGACCTTGGCCTACCAAGTGGCACATTGTGGGCAACTCGTAATATTGGTGCTGTAAAACCCGCAGAACGTGGTTTTTATTTTGCGTGGGGAGAGAACTTGCCAAAGTCATCATATACCAGAGAAAACTACAAATTTGTTATTCCAGATAATTTAGAATTTGATGTGTACAACAAGTATGTCACTGACTCAACATATTCAGTTTACACATTGAATGGGTATGTTGAAAGTCAACACCCATATTATGATGGTAAATACATATTGGATTTAGCAGATGACGCGAGTCGCGCCTTGTTAGGCGATGATTGGCGTACTCCATCCATTGAGCAATTCCAGGAATTAATAAATTGTTGCAAATGGGAATGGAGTGAGGTTGAAGGTGCAGAGGGTTATGTTATTGTTGGTCCGAATGGCAATAACATGTTTTTACCAACAACTGGAATTTGGAGCAAAAAATCACCACATAGTAGTATGACGCAAGGTCACTATTGGACATGTGAAATGCTACCAGAAACAGGTGGGGCGAGAGCATGCTCGTTATGGATAAAAAATGGTGAACATTATCTTGTTTATAACGTCTTTAGGTGGTTGGGATTTAACATTCGCCCCGTTAAAGTAAAGGGGCACAGTGACAGTCGTTTGTGTACTTTTGAGTAAAGTCTTTGACGCTTCAAAAAAAGCATCTACTTTTACACCAATAACCTGCCCCCTTGTGTTCCGTTTTTCCAATAAAGTGAGACGGCAACAAGCAGTTATCATCCGTGTAATATCCCCAAGCACTAATAAAAGGCCCAAATATTTGGTAGTTACGGAAAAACAACGTATTTTTGCAACGAACAACAAAAACTAATCAGTTATGTCACAGCAGTCAAGGCACGAGAGCAGATACATCAATCCGATGACGGACTACGGATTCAAGAAAGTCTTCGGCGACGAGGAGGTGATGACAGCCTTCCTCACCGACCTGCTTGAGCCCAAGTCCCCCATAGCCGGCATCACGTTCCTGGACAAGGACATGGGAGCCCCTTCGGAGTACGAGCGCGGCGTGATCTACGACCTGCGCTGCCAGACGGAGGACGGTGGCGAGTTCATCGTGGAGATGCAGAACCGGAGC
>JAZLKL010000011.1:0-6484 GCA_045597585.1 Bacteroidaceae bacterium
GTAAGAGGGATTTTTGTCAAAAAGTAGAAGGACACCTGCCTTGCGCCCATCGGGCTGTCAACGTGCCTCCGTACCTTTGCGTGGCAAAACGGAACTATATAGCGGTGAACAAAGCGGCCACAAGTAACAATGAAAGCAAAATGAGGGAGTGTTGGAACATAGGGACAAGAGGAACGCCGACACAGTAAGGAACCATGCCGGCGTCAGTTTAACAAGTATATGAGAAAAATGCAGATGCTACCTTGCTACAGGGATAAGTGATTTGAGCGCGGTAAGCTTTACTTCGATATGATAGCCAGACGGCGTACCCGTAGGTGTACCCGTAATGGTGGTGACTTGGATAGTGGGAAAATCCTCCTTGGTACCGATGAGGAAGTTCTGCCCAGAGGCTGTAGTGACGAGGAAGGCGAGGTTGTACTGGGTAGGGATTTGCTGAGTGGTACGAAAAGAGAGCGTCGTAGATTCAGCATGACCATTATTCTCGGGTGCATCTACCGCTTCACATTCGGGAATGCCGTGAAAAGAGATTGGAATGTTGGGCGCAAACACACCGACCGGGATGCCAGAGCGATGAGAAAGGGCGAGGTTGGGTGTCAGCTGATGACAATAGAGATACGATAGAGATGTAATGCCAGGTAATATCATAAGGCTTCAAGAGATTTCAGATGATACATTCTCCGATTTTGTCCCATTTCACGAACTGGAGACAAAAAAGACAAGAAGGGGGTTAAAGTCGGGAAGATTTTTTCGACTTTTTTTTAGGTTTTGAGGAATTCGATGCGAGTTTGCTACGAAGTGTAGCCTTTTCGTTCGCTTTCCTCTTCCGGTTGTAGATTTGCTGAATGGCGCACCAGTTGGTATCATTATACTCAATACCATTGTCCTCCATGAAGGCATCAATCATATCTTTGAGCTGGATATGGAGGGCTTTATGGTTGTGCAGCACATTCCACAAATCAACAATGAAATCGTTGCGGATGGTTTCGGCAAGCAACTCTACTCCAGCCGGGGAGAGATAATTATACTGCCGGACATCCTTGCAACGGAATGTCGGGATATAGATTGTGACGTTCGCAGCCGGGTCAGGTTTGGGAGGAACCAATGGCTGAGGAAGAAGAAAACGACGAAGTATATCAGTCTCAGGTTGGTCGCGTGTAAGCTCGACAGGCTGAGTACCCCCTTGCTTGTGTATGAACCACTGAGCAAGATAGGGAGGAAGGGTAATAGATAATGTAAACTGGCTCATGCTGCAAAGGTACTGCGAATCTGCGGAACTCTTGGTGCTAAAAATACTAATAACGCTACAAGGGGTATATTTTTTCGCATTTACATGTTCTACAAATTCTCTACTACTGAATATCAATATGTTATATTGTAGAAGTAGTAGAAAAACTACTATATAGAGGCCCTTCGTAGAACGAGCCTCAGAGATTTGTAGAACAGTGTAGAAGCCCGTAGAAAAATGTAGTGCTTTTAACGCACTCATTTGCACCCTTGTAGAACGTGTAGAGCGTGTAGATGCAGGCTTCGCGCACACACGCGAAGGATTTTCGGGAGAAAGAGAGAGGGGTGACAACCCAGCAGCTGCCACCCCTCACTCAATAACCGTCATCATCTTCGTCCCCGAAGTCCAAGGTTTTCTGCGGATCCGTCTCTGGCGGTTCTGCAGGTTCCTGGGCTTCCTCCTCGATGTCCCCCGACACGTAATCAAGATTAAGGTCGTACCGTTCCTTGATACGTGCATAATCGAAACAGTAAGCAATGTCCACGGAGGAAACCTCGTAGGACTTGCCGTTACGGGTGTCAATGACAGGATAGCCGTTACGCATCTGCTTGAAACGGCAAGAGTTCTTGACACCCAGGAAACCCTCGCTCATCTCCAGATAGTACTTAAAGGAAGCCTTTGCAATGGCATCCCCATGTGTCTGAACGACGAACCTGTTGTATTCTGCCAGTACACTGGAGATACGCAAGTAGAGAATCTGCGTGGGGCGCTGGAAGGTTCGGGAAGTCTTGTCCCTGAGTCCCGACAGCGTAGTACGCACATCGATGCGGTAGTCACCATCCATGGTGATGGAGCCAGCCGCACGCATGGCACGCAGACTCTCCCAAAATCCGCTGACCTCATTGTTCTCAATGACGTAGCGATTCTGCAGCAGAATACCCTCGACACAGACTTTGAGCATGTCATTGTAGTCGAAGGGAAGGATAATGCTGTAGCCCAGGGCGCGGAGGGAAGCGAGCGGAATGATCCAGTTCTGGAGCGTTCGGGTCTCGACCTTCTCATCCCGAAGCTTATCCTCGATGTCCTTCTTGGCTTCCTTGTATGCCTCACTGAATCCTGCCACGAACTTCTCACGATGGCGTAGGATATCCATAGTGAGATGTGAGAGACCTTGCTGTTCCAGCGTGATGAGCGCATCGAACCTCCTTTGCTCTTCCGTACTGAACTCAGCCTTGCTGAAGGTAAGGAAGATCATACGCGAGAAGAGTGCGATGTCAGCGGTAGCCATTTCCTGACCACTGATGATGATACCCGACTGCACTCGGGTTGTCATCTTCTGCTTGCCACGATCCATGTCCATCTTCGTGCGACCTGTACCATCCCAGAGCGCTTTGAAGAACTCACGCTTCTTGTTGTTGATGTCGTTCTTGAACTCATCAAAATGCACGAGCGCATTGGAACACTGCCCGATAGCCTCGCCCATAGCTGAGATGGTAGTGTTCTCAATGTTGGGGGCTTCAAGTTCCAGATAGAAGAAGGCCATGAGAGCGTGACCGAGCTGCGACTTTCCGGAACCCTTGGGACCGAAAAGGTTCAGCATGGGGAAATGCTTGGTACGACCGAAGACCACATCACGGAACAAGGTGGCCAGCATGAAGCAGAAGCCCACCTTGCCGTTGTTGCCGAACACATCGACAAGAGCACCCACATACTCATCGAGCCTTGTGGTGTTCTCGCCCTTATAGATGAACTTACGTTCCCACTGGTACAGATCATCCTCATCCTTATAGATGGCACTGTTGGAGGGCAGATAGTAGTTGCCCATCTCACCGAGGCGCACTACACCATATATGTCCGTTTCGTGCCATCTGCCATTATAATAGACCCCATTACCGAATGCGAAGAAGCCACGCTTGTGCCATCCGAGCTGCACAATCTCCATCGCAGTGTCCACCTTCTGGAACACATACCGCTTCAGGCACTGCAGCTGTTCCTCCTTGGCGAACCAAATGAAATTGCCTAATGCTTCGACACGCTTTCGGAAGGTATTGAGCGAGACCATGTCATCCGTCTTCAGCTCAATCATCTCCTCGTAGTCAAATTCATTGCGTATGATGAACAGACGCTTTGAATTGACAGGATCCTTGATATGGAAAAGAGGCACCAGCATGAAATTGGACCACTGGAACACATCGCCTTGCTTGCCATAGGAGAAATAGCTGTTACGGTTCACCCAGAACTTGTATTTCTCATAGTCCTCGCGGTCGATGGTGTTCTTTTTCTTGTCCTTCTCGCGCATCTTTTCCATCGCCTCTGCGACTGCCGTTTTCCAGAGCTTTATCTTGCCATCTATCTTGGCGAGCTTCTCATAGTACATTTCCCTGTTTACGGCATCCGTATAGGAAACGAGGCGAGCCACTTCCTTCACGGCGTATGACTTGCGGTGCTGATCGTCACTGGCAAGTGCGAAGTGCTGATGTGCCGCCCATACGATGAAATCCTGTTCCTCCATGCGGTCGAAGACTTCCTTTGACGTGATGTAGGAATCAGGATCCTGCTTTTCTCCCGCGTCAGAAAGAGGGATGGGTCGCACATAGACAGTGAAACCACATTTCAAGGCTATCTCACCATTGGCGAGCACAGCCTTGGTGCCAGGAGGGAACTGGCTGTCATCCTTCTGCACATCGGCATCCGGAAGGAAGCAGACCTGCGAGGCATACTTCTTTATCTGTTTGAAGTGGTCCTCGCTCCATGCGCATCCAAGTGATGCAATGGCATTTGCCACACCAATGGATTGCATTCGTATAGCATCGGGCGCACCCTCCATGAGATAGAAACGCTCATCGAGAGCTGCCTGATGCAGGGCATTCTCAATACCGAAGATAACCCTGGACTTTTCGAAGATAGGGGTTGTGGAGGTATTGATGTATTTGGATTCCGGGCGTTCCCCTGATTTGAGTGTTTTCTGATGACTGGGTATGACGCGAGCTGTGAAACTGATAACCCGATGATAGCGGTCGCGGATGGGGATTGTCAGTCGATCGCGGAAGAAGTCAAAGAATCCACCATCTCTTTCCCTCTTCTTCAGAACGCCTACCTGTACGGCAGCATCAAGGCTATACCCATTATTCTTCAGATGGGTAGAGAGCGCATCCCACGAGTCAGGAGCGTAGCCGATGCCTTCCTCCTTGACGTAGTCCTCACCCCAACGTGACACGGCATAGTCATAGGCATCCTTACACTGCGAGAGATTCTTGGCAAAGAACTCCTGGGCGGCATTCGCTACGATATAAAGCCCGTCCTTTGCCTTACGCTCCTCCATGGCCTTGCGGTCTGTCTCTTCCTCTACCTCGATTGAATACTTCTTGGCAAGGTAGAGCAGCGCATCACGATACGACCAGTTTTCGTGTTTCATTACGAAACTGATCGGATCACCGCCTTCCCCACAGGCACCATAGCAGTGCCAGGTATTCTTCACGGGGTTGACCTTGAAGGAAGGCGTGTTCTCGTGATGGAAGGGACAGCAGCACTCGTACAACCTGCCACGCTTTTTGAGCGTGACAAAGTCACCGACCACATCCTCAATCTTTGCCGAGTCCTGTATCTTGTCTATTGTAATCTGCTTTATCATATCGAGGAGAAGATTTGCTTGCCAGCAACCTTCTCCATCTCAGCCTTACAAGCATCAGGGATTCGACAAAGCCCGGCAGTCCAATTATAGAAATGTTTGCGAGTCAGATGACATCCCTCGCAAACTTTCTTGATGAAGGGAGAGCGGTCCCCATAGGGGATGCTCTCGATGTATGCTTTGAGCTCTTTACGCTCAACTGCGATGATTTCCTTTGTTGTCATGATCATCTGGGTGCTTGCGTGTTACTTTATGCTTAATCTTCACCACAGCGAAGTTCAACTCAATCTCAGTCTCTGTTGACTCTGTGGCAAGATTACTACCAACCACATCAGCAAGCAGCTCTCCGGAACGCTGCAGAAGGCTACTTTGCTGCATTCCTCCGTCTTCCACATTCTGCAAGGCTTCCATGGTACGAGCCATCTCACGTACCTTTGCGTACGTCTCGATGATGGCGATGGTGGTCTGCACGGCACGTGGTGACTTTAGGATAGTAGCCAGCATGTATAGACCACGCTCCGTGAAAGCCTTGAAATTGTATTTGGAGTAGTGTCCTTTGCCTTGTTCTAAGGTAACATTTTGTGACCTTAGAACTGTAGATTCCTTATTATCAAGCTCTAAGACATAGCCATCAGGGAACCTTTCTGGATTACGTCTTACAGCCTGGTTTATCTGTTTCGTCTCTACACCATAAAGCTGTGCCACGTCGCTGTCAAGCAGTACGTATTGTCCTTTGTACTCGAGCATCTTGCCCTTAATACTCTCAATTGTTGCTAATTCTGTATTCATATATTAATAAATTATGTACGCACGTGAAAAGGGCGATCTTCACAGACAGCCCTTTCGAGAATCTAGTTCAACCTTACTCTAATGATTATGGAGTAGGTATTTCGTGGTTTCCTTATCACTGAAATAGATTGTCTTGCCAGTACGATGATAGGGTAGTTGATTGCGTTGCACCATTTTTTTGACAGCTTCTTCCGATTTTCCAAGTTTTTGAGCCATCTGAGCAAGCGTAAGAACCTTGTCTTCCATATCATACAATATCTTAGCGGTTGCTTTGGCAATCGCCTCAATATCTGATGACATTATTTGAATGGATGCTCTCTTCATAGTTGCGTGGTATAAATCGTCACATTACAATCCTTATAATTATAATGTGCGCGAATCTTAAAGCCTTTTTCAAATGACTCTGTATTATTCCATCGAGCAATAAGAACCGACATGCTAAAACAGTCCTTTGGTGACTCAAAATAGCCAGACCTTTCTTCTCCTTTACCCAATGACCGGAGCCACTCCATTTTGTTGGTGATGATTTTCAGATTTTTCTTTTTCATTTCGTTTTATATGGGATATTATTGCACTCTGCTTTCTAACTTCACTTAGATACTCTCTTTTTTTTTGAGAAGCTTAGGTGTATATTGCATCTGGTTATGCCTATACACATAGTTCTCAATTTGCTTCACAGTCAAACCAGTTATAGCTGCAATTTCCTTGTTAGAATGTGTCGCATAGCAATGGTTTGGTAAAAATGAAAACATAAACTAAGCGGCATTCAGCTCAAAGTCAAGCAATCCCTGGGAGATCTGCTGAATTATTCTCGGGTTCGCCCTGAGTGCAGACCTTGAAAT
>JAZLKL010000012.1:0-4929 GCA_045597585.1 Bacteroidaceae bacterium
CTAACAAATTGCGTCAAACTAACGAGAGAATCGCAACCTCTCATAGTCATATTTCTATGGTGTAAACTTTAGGAAGTTATTTTTTAACGATTACTAAATGATTTTCTTTAGATTTTAAGCTCGTTTACGAGCGCCCCCTAATTTTAATCGTTCATCTATTTTCAGGGTGGATTTTCACCGAGATTTTAAAATCCGGGTTGAAATCTAAATCAAAAATAAGGGAACGAAATATTTTGGCGTCGGCCTAACGGCCTCAAAATCTTAGAAAAAATCTATTTCAAAATCTATATAAAATCAATAACCTCATAACCATAAAACCTTACAACCTAAAATACAACTATCTGCTTAATATAAGGACCGCTGACAGCGTATTTGTCAGCGTGTCCTTTTAGTGGTTTTATAGTATGTCACGTAAAATACAGTCTATGAGTTACAAAAATATTACAATTGCGGGGTGGGTAGTGGCTGCTGTTGCCTTGTTCTCGTGCCAGGGAAAGACGGAGAAGGTAGCCAACAAGACAGCCGACGAACTGTATCAGTTGGCCGACTCTGCCTGGAACGATACGGTGGGGGTGAGCGATACCGTCCGCATACAATATGCCAAGGGTCTGAAGGTGGATTACCAGCAGGATGGCATTCACGTCAGCATCAGCAATCCTGACCCTGCTGCCAAGCATGACAGCGGTCAGGAGATAGTCATCACGAAGCCCCACAGACGCTTCATCTGCACCACTGCCCTTCAGCTGGGCAACTTCGAGGTGCTGAGTCTGGAGGACTGCATCGTGGGCATGAACTCCCTTCGCAACCTCTTCTCGCCCCGCATGAAGGAGCAGATGGAGAGCGGCAAGACGGTGCAGATAGGCAAGGAGGGCAACTTCGACCTTGAGACGGTGATAGCCTCACGTCCCGACTATATCTTTGTGAGCGTGTCAAAGCATGGTGGTTTTGAGGGACTCAAGGATTGCGGAATCCCCCTCATCCCACATCACGGCTATAAGGAAACCGATCCGCTGGGTCAGGCCGAATGGATAAAGCTCATCGGACTGCTGACGGGAGAGACACGACGCGCCAATGCCGTGTTTGCCGACATCGAGAAGAAGTACCTGACGCTTAAGGAAGAGGTGGCCAAGCATGCTTCGGACAGTCTGCCTACCATCATGAGCGGACGACAGATACGCGACGGATGGTACATAGTAGGCGGAAAAAGCTACATGGCACAGTTGTTCAAGGATGCCGGCGTGAAGTATGTGATGGCCGACAACGAGGAGTCGGGCGGCACCACACTTGACTTTGAGGCGGCTTACGCCCGTGGCATTGATGCCGACTTCTGGCAGACAGACGGTTCGTATGATGGCGATTTCACCTTGAAGAGCTTAGCCGAGGAGGATGAGCGCTATGCCACGATGAAGGCTTTCAAGGCGAAGAAGGTGCTCTTCTGCAATCTGTCGCAGACACCCTACAGGGAACTGGGCGGCGTGCAGCCTCACCTGATCCTGGCCGACTTCGTCAAGGCTTTCCATCCAGAACTGCTCCCTCATTACGAGACAAAGTACTATAAGTTGATAAAGTAAGTAATTCTATTTTGAAACCAAACATCTGTTTCGGGGTACTGGCATCTTTGATGTCGATACCCACTTTTGCACAAGAAGACTCATTGAAGTCAACCATCCTTAATCCTGTCGTGATTACGGGAACTGGTACCTACCACAAGGCGAAGGATGCTCCTGTGGCTGTCAAGGTAATATCCGCCAAGGAACTGAAGGATGCGCAGGTAACGAGCATCCAGGAAGCCCTGTCGCGCCTGACGAGCGACATCACCCTGCATACCAATGGCATGGGGTCGTTTGTCAACTTCAACGGCGTGAGCGATGACTACCTTCTCATCATGGAGAATGGCAAGCGTATTAGTGGCGATGACCGTTGGGAACGTATCAGCGTGGACAACATCAAGCGCATCGAGATATTTCATGGTGCAGCAAGTGCGCTGTATGGCAGCGAGGCCCTGGCGGGCGTCATCAACATCATTACCGATGACAGCAAGGACAGGGTGCAAGCCACCTCGGGTACCAAGATGCTGAACCACGGACGTCTGACGCAGGACATCAACGTGGATGTGAACCACGGAAAGCTCAACAGTCAGACAAGCTATAGCCACCGTCAGGCCGACAATTGGCAGGTAAGCCACCTGCAGGCTTTTGACGAGGGAGGGCAGGAAGTGCTGAAGCTGACGGGGCGCCCCATGTCGGTAGCCTTCAAGAGTGAAAATGTGAGTGAACGACTGGAGTGGAAGTTTGACAACCGTTGGTCGGCCTACCTTAGAGGCAGCTATTACGACTATCATACGGAACGTCCGCAGAGTGCCACTTACTTTACGCAAAAGGCAACCACCGACAAGGCCACAGGCAACAAGACATACAGCTATAGTGAAAAAGCCGCCTACACATACGACCTGCATCATAAGTCGTACCTCTATGGCGGTGGACTCCGTTTCAGTCCCAATGCCCAGACGCACGTCTATCTGGATGTCTATAGCGACAATTATGTGTCGAAGTACGACTACTGGCAGACGGGAGAGAAGGAAGGCTATGAGGAGACCCGCAAGCGCACGCACTACACCAACGAGACGCTGAAGGGCATCTTCCGTCTGGCCGACTGGAACAAGCTCTCGGCAGGTATGGAACTGGTGCAGGAGTCGCTCAACAGCCAAAGCGACAACATAGACTTTGAGACCACAGAGACCTACAACGTGTTTGCGCAGGATGAGCTTCACGTGGCTCGTGGACTGGAAGCCGTGGTAGGCTTGCGCTATACCTACAACACAGGCTTCGGTTCGGCGCTCACCCCCAATGCCGGTCTGTTCTATCATATTGGCGGATTCTCGCTCAGAGCCAGCTATGCCAGTGGCTACCGCACACCCAGTCTCTCGCAGCTCTATGCCACCGACCAGGCCAAGACCACCTCGCGCTATACACTCAACAACACCTCGCTTCGACCCGAGAAGAACAACTTCTGGAAGGTCAATGCCGAGTATCAGAACAAGTGGATGAGTGTGAGCGTGAGCGGATTCATCAACGAGATTCGCGACATGATAAACTATCGCGTAATGACTGATGATGAGATAAGTGCCGATGCCCACCTCAACGACCTGCGCGTGAAGGACGGGTGGACCACTATTCGTCAGCGCGACAATATTGACCGTGCCCGCCTGCAGGGAGTCAGTACCCAGTTGAAGCTGTTCCTTCCCTATGGCTTCTGTCTGAGTGGTGGCTACACCTTCACCGATTCCAAGTCGAAGACCCAGTCGCTCGACACGAAGACGCAACAGTATGTCGTGACCGAGAACCCTGTGGACAAGAGCGTGCGCCATGTGGGCAACGTGAGTGCCACATGGGATAAAAGCTGGAAGCGCTATCATCTCAACGTCAACGTCAACGGACACCTGCAGGGGGAGCGCTACAGCACTACGTACGGCTATGCTCCCTCGTATCAGCAATGGGATATCAACACGCGTCACATATTCACACTCGACCACTTCGACATTGAACCAGGTATAGGTGTGGAAAACATCTTCAACCAGTGTGACACATCGTACTGGAACTCTAATTTCTCCACAGTCAACCCGGGACGTTCCATCTACGTAAGTTTAACCTTGAAATTCAGAGATTAAGAGATGAACAAGATTTATGTGGCTGGCATAGGGCCCGGCTCGCCTGAAGACATCACGCCTGCGGTACTGCAAGCCGTGGCCGACAGCGACGTGGTGGTGGGCTACAAATACTACTTCCAGTTTATCGAGCGCTATCTGCGTCCCGGTACGGAGTGCGTCGATACGGGAATGAAAAAGGAACGTGAGCGTGCGGAGTATGCCTTCGAACTGGCAGAGCAGGGCAAGACGGTATGCGTCATCTCGAGTGGCGATGCCGGCATCTATGGCATGACTCCTTTGCTCTACGAGATGGCTTCCCACCGACTGGATGGGCAGGTTGAGATTATCCCGCTACCTGGCATAAGCGCCTTCCAGAAGGCAGCATCCCTGCTGGGTGCGCCCATGGGACATGACTTCTGTGTCATCTCCATGAGCGACCTGATGACGCCGTGGACTCTCATAGAGAAGCGTATCAAGGCAGCTGCCGCAGCCGACTTCATCACAGCCATATACAATCCCAAGAGCCATGGACGCTACTGGCAGCTGCATCGGTTGAAGGAACTCTTTCTGCTTGAACGCAGTAAGGACAACGTGGTGGGTTACGTGCGACAGGCCGGACGCGATGAGCAGGAGGTGAAGCTCACCACGTTGGGCGAGTTCGACCCCGAGGATGTGGATATGTTTACCATCGTCATCATAGGCAATAGTCAGTCGTACATCGAGGGGGGCAAGTTCATCACGCCAAGAGGGTACTACAGGGCAGATGCCACACGCTCCAAGGATGCGGAGCATGCCATGAAGGTGGGGCAGAGCATCATGATACAGTCGTTCCAGACGATACGCGGTGAACTGAAGAACCCCGACATCCCCTTGTGGAGATTATGGCCTATGCTGCATGCTGTACATACTACAGCCGACTTCGAGATGGAGCGCCTGCTGTGGATGGACGAACGTGCCACGGAGCTTATCTATGACGAGGTGAAAAGCGGAAGGCTGAAGACCATCGTGACCGATGTGACCATGGCTGCCAGCGGCATAAGGAAAGGAGCGCTTGAACGCCTGGGCATCGAGGTGGTGTGCTACATCAACGATCCGCGTGGAGCCTCGATGGCCAAGGAGCTGAACATCACTCGTGCTCAGGCAGGTATGCGTCTGGCTGCGGAAGAGCATCCTACGGCCCTCTATGTCTTTGGGAATGCTCCAACCGCCTTGCTCGAACTGTGTGAGCTCATTCGCAAGCAGAAGTGCCAGCCTGCTGGTATCATAGGTGCTCCTGTTGGATT
>JAZLKL010000013.1:0-24109 GCA_045597585.1 Bacteroidaceae bacterium
CCTGTAAAAATCTTGAACATAGTTTTTTTACTTCCTTTCAAACGGCGTATAACCGCTTTATTGAAACAGTTGTTTTGTATTTGACATTTGTTATCGTTCACGCCTCACAGCACACTATTGAGCCATCGGCAGACAACCCAACAAAAGCACTATGCAAAGCGCATACAGACATACCACGAAGAGCTGCGATGAGCAACCCCGAACATGGTTAATATGTTTGTTACACTAATGTCCATAATCCCGTGGACATAAATCGTGATGCAAGTGGCAGGTCTTCTGACTTCATCCTCAAATTCGACTCGTCTTCCCAGATGATTTCCAACCTCATGCTGAAGCTTGTCAGCCTCAGTTGAACATCCAGTGACATGTGGGTCGAACAAAAAAAGGACTCACAGCATCGGGTAATGTCGTAGAATCACACTACGTTCCCATCTTAGCCCCGAATGCGATTTTCAACGCACCAGGGAACCAAATGCAGTGCAAAGTTAGGCATTATTATTAAACTGACCAAGAAAAAAAAGAAAAAAATGCAAAACAATTTTATTTTCTTCAACCGCAAAAAAAATTTCTACATCATATATACGCGTGCGTGCGAATGTTCTTTACATTTTTACGAAGAAAAAGTTGTGTGATTTAATAATTCGTTGTAACTTTGCGCGCTCTTATCATCTTTTATCAGGCAAAACAACCGTTTTAACAAAACCACGTAACAAGCGGAGCACAACATAATTAAAACAAAAAAGCCCCACGCGTAAAGAGAAGGATCAACCACCCGATGCATCATAAGCAAAAGGCTTCCTCGCAACAAGTTACGCAATAAAAGAGAAATAACGAAACAAAAAAATACGACAATGAAAAAGAAAGTCCAGTTTAGTCTTGTGTATCGAGACATGTGGCAGAGCAGCGGAAAGTTTCAGCCACGCAAGGATCAGTTGGAGCGCATCGCCCCTGTCATCATTGAGATGGGATGCTTTGCACGAGTAGAGACAAATGGAGGTGCCTTTGAGCAGGTGAACCTCATGGCGGGTAACAATCCCAACGATGCGGTTCGTGCCTTCTGCAAGCCTTTCAATGAGGCTGGCATCAAGACGCACATGCTGGATCGTGGCTTGAACGCCCTGCGCATGTACCCCGTGCCCGACGATGTGCGACAGCTGATGTACCGCGTGAAGCATGCCCAGGGTGTGGACATACCTCGCATCTTTTGTGGCTTGAATGACGAGCGCAACATCATCCCCTCCATCAAGTGGGCGCTTGAGGCTGGCATGACTCCACAAGCTACACTTTGCATCACCAACTCACCCGTACACACCGTAGAGTATTACGCGCACAAGGCCGACCTCTTCGTGGAAGCTGGTGCACCCGAGATCTGCCTCAAAGACATGGCAGGCATAGGTCTGCCTGGTTTTCTGGGCGAACTGACACGCACCATCAAGGAGCGCCACCCTGAGGTGGTGATTGAGTACCACGGCCATTCGGGTCCCGGCCTCTCTATGGCTAGCATTCTTGAGGTTTGCGAGAATGGTGCCGACATCATCGATACAGCCATCGAACCCCTTTCTTGGGGTAAGGTACACCCCGACGTCATCTCCGTACAAGCCATGTTGAAGCAGAAGGGATTTGATGTGCCCGACATCAATATGAACGCCTATATGAAGGCTCGTTCGCTGACACAGGAGTTTATTGACGAGTGGTTGGGCTACTTCATCAACCCTGCCAACAAGCACATGTCGTCACTCCTCCTGGGTTGCGGTTTGCCCGGCGGAATGATGGGTTCTATGATGGCAGACCTGGGCGGCATACAAGAGGTGATCAACAACTTGCGCAAGCAGAAGGGCTTGACAGAACTGAACACGGATGACATGCTGGTGGCCTTGTTCAAGGAGGTGGAATACGTATGGCCCAAGGTGGGATTCCCCCCATTGGTTACCCCCTTCTCGCAGTACGTCAAGAACATCGCACTCTTCAACCTGCTCACCCTCGAACAGGGCAAGGGTCGCTATGTGATGATGGACGACTCCATCTGGGGTATGATATTGGGCAAGTCGGGCAAGGTGCCTGGCGAGATTGCCCCAGAAATCATTGCCCTGGCCAAGGAGCAGAAGAGAGAGTTCGTCACCCAGGATCCTCACACCTTCTATCAGAACGCCCTCCCCGACTTTATCAAGGAGATGGAGGAGAACGGATGGGATCGTGGACAGGATGACGAGGAACTGTTTGAACTGGCTATGCACCCTGAGCAGTATCGCAACTACAAGAGTGGAAAAGCACGTGCCAACTTCATGGCCGACCTGCAGAAAGCCAGCGGAAAGGAGATCAGCGAGCAGGAAAAGGCCGCCATTGCCACTGCCGTACACCTCTATATGGAGAGTCAGCACGACATCGAACCCAGAGTGCTCACCATCAAGCCTCATCCAAGTCGCTGGAACTTCTCACTAAATCCGAGAATGTAAGACTTAGTCAAGGCACTACTTAGTCTGTACTTAAGGGCTACTTAGCTAAGCCATATACCAAAGAAGGCTGGCACAGAGTTTACTATCTGCGCCAGCCTTTATTTTACAAGTCCCCTCCCTTTCAAGGGAAGGAAGGCTTTGCCCCTCAATTTTAGAACAACCTTACTTCATGATGACCTTTTCAAGTGCGGCTCTTCTCTCCTTCCACGTCTTGTAATCGTCGGCCTTGACGAGGGCAGCACCCTTGACCGACTGAGTGGTGATGACGACTGCCTTGCACTTGCCCTGGGCAATAAGACGGTCGGCAATAAGGTTTGCATAACCTACCTTGAACCAGCTCTCCATCGTGTCGTCCTTGCCAGGAACCACCTGAACGACCTTTACGCCCGACTTCATGAGCGCAGCCACATCCTTTTGCGCCATAGCATCAGCCGAGCAATAGGTTGCCGTCATGCTGTTAAGGTCGTAAGTAACCTTACCAAAAGCAAGCTCACCCAGGACTTGTTCTGTCTGGTTAGGATTGGCAAGCACACTATACTTGAATCCCTTGTCGGGTGAAAGATACATATTTGTGGGATCGGCTACCTGTGTGCCATCCACCACGAAACAGTACTTATAGACATCGTCGATGTTCTGCGTCAGCGTTACGCTCCACACACCATCGGCATCCTTCTGCATGGTTGCCGGGGCTTGGAGCATCTCACCCTCAACCTTCACCTCCTTTGCCTCCGGGGCATTGATGCGAAGGGTGACTGACTCGTTACCTTTCCACTCGGGAGAAACTACCTGACGGGGGAAGAGGCGTGCCATTACACCTGCTGTAAACTGCTGTTCCTCTCCCGTCTTGGGTTTGGTAGGCTGGGCTGCTGCCATGGCCTTACGGGAAGCTTCCTTGTTGAAGAGAAGCTGAAGAGTGTGGTCAAGGAAATACTTGGCATTCATCCATGTGTGACCAAACTTGTCGGTGGTATATTCCTTTACGGAGGTGATGCCATGGTCATCGAGGTGCTGCATATAGTCGCGTGCATTGCCATAGAGGAAGTCATCGGTTCCTACACCCAACCAGAAGAGGTTGATCTTCTGGTTCGTCTGCGAGGCATTGTCGTACACTCCGGGTATGTCGGTAGAGGTGAACGAGCTGTAAGAACAGAGGTAGGAGAACTTGTCGAGGTTGCGCAAGCCAATGCCCAAACCCTGGTTGCCACCACGTGAGAAACCGCCGATGGCACGATGGTCGGCATCGTTGATGGTACGGTAGTGCGACTCCACATAGTTCATAAGGTCGCCCGTAACATCCTCTCCCACCACATCACGCATCATCATGCCAAAACCACCTCCCTGAGCGGGTGCTGTGAGCAACTTGGTAGGATTGCCATAAGGCAGCACGATAATCATCTCCTGAGCCTTTCCCTCTGCCAAGAGGTTGTCGAGAATGTAGTTCATTCGACCCACCTTATAATAGACCTCCTCGGTATCTGTGGTGCCACTGATGAGGTAGAACACAGGATATTTCTTGTTCGTATCCTTATCATACCCGGCAGGCGTATAGACGATGGCATTATTCACTCCGCCTAAACTCTTCGAGTAATAACGAATGTAATCCACCTTGCCATGAGGCACATTCTTTCGGATGTCGTGAGGCAAAGTGCCCTGCTTGGCAGGAATCTCCAGGAGGCTATTCTTGAAGCCTTCGTTGGGGAAGTACTGGTCGGCCATAGGGTCCATCACGCTCACTCCGTCCACCACAAAGCAGTAAGGATACATGTCGGGGGCAGCAGGTCCAAGGGTGACCGTCCACATGCCCGTCTTGGCATCCTTCTTCATAGCGTTTCGACCGGCGAACTGTACATCCACCTCTACATTCTTTGCCTTATCATTACGATACTGGAATGTAACCGTACCGTCTGCATTACAAATCTGTGACTGATAGCTCTTCTGCTGAGCCATAAGGGGTAGCGATGACATGAGGGCTACCGAAAACAACAAATTTAACTTTCTCATTGCTATTAGATTATATTACTCATATAGGAACAATTTGTTAGTTCAAAGTTGACTCCAACGAGTCCCTCGGCCTTCAACGTCCGTAGTATATTCCTGCAGGGGCAACATGAAAAAAGTATATCACTTTTCCAATGATGCTATCTTGCATGTCAGTACGACGCTACAAAATCAGCCTGGATTGCACTTTTCAACTTGCCTGCACAGATAACTATGCACTATGCACCTTTAACTTTGAACTTAAAAAAGGCCGGCGCACTGGTTTACAATGCGCCAGCCAAAGTATCATTCAATTCTCAATTGTCAGTCAACAACAATCTACGAACCATTTTTTACTCTGCATCCTTGCGACGACGTGCACCACGACGCTTGGGCTTCTCCTCTACTGCAGGCTTGTTGAGCTCAACACCAGCCAACTCAGGATCGATGAGGATACGGCCGCAATACTCGCAAACGATGATCTTCTTGTGCATACGCACGTCGAGCTGTCGCTGAGGGGGAATCTTGTTGAAGCAACCACCACAGGCATCACGATGCACGTAAACGATACCCAGACCATTGCGAGCATTCTTGCGAATACGCTTGAATGCGCTCAGCAAACGTGAGTCGATGGTAAGCTCGATGGCCTTTGATCTCTCGCGCAGCTTCTCCTCCTCTGAACGGGTGTCAGAGATAATCTCGTCGAGCTCGCTCTTCTTGAGGTCGAGGTCGGCACGACGCTCGCTCAACTCGCCATTGCAACGACGTACGCTATCCTGCAGACGCTCGATGTTGTCCTGAGCCTCGCGAATCTTCTTGTCGTTAAGCTGATTGTCAAGCTCAACGTACTCAACCTCCTTTGTCAAAGCATCAAACTCACGGTTGTTGCGTACGTGTCTAAGCTGTTCATTGAAACGGTCAAGATCCATGTAGTTACGGTCGATACCAGCACGACGATCGTTGATTTCACGACGCAAGCCGTCAATCTGGTCGAGCATCTTACCTACACGTGTGGTCAAACCCTCAATCTCGTCCTCGAGGTCCTGTACCTCAAGAGGCAACTCACCACGAAGTGTCTTGATAGCATCAATCTCGCTGAGCATGGTTTGCAAAGAATAGAGGTTCTTCAACTTCACGTCAACGGCCAACTCCATGGGGTCCTTTGATTTTTCTCTTGCCATAAATTGTTTATATTTAGTTATTCTTAATTTTTCTGCATCTAAGCCTGTGTTACTTACTGGAGCCAACTCCGATATACAGACATGCCCTACCTCGCCTTGGGGTTGTCAACACAAGTACTTGATGGGGTTTGTATTGACTCGCGTGATGAAGATGGGCAACTCGGGAGCCTTCTCCTCAAGCACAGAGCGGAATATCTCGGTAGTGAACTGCTCGCTCTGGTAGTGCCCCAGTACGGCAATCTGCACCTGCTGCTCATGCCCGAAATACTGATGGTAGTGCATCTCGCCCGTCAGGAAGGCATCTGCCTCCAAGCCGATAGCCTCATCGAGCACAAAGTCGCCCGCGCCTCCACATAGTGCCACACTCTGCACGGGATGGTTGAGCAGCTCGTTGTGCATCAGGCAGTCCACATTGAAGGCTGACTTCACACGCTCCAGGAACACCAGCGAGTCAAGGGGAGCCAGGAGATAACCCAACACACCTGAACCCGACATGACCAGACGCTCATGCCCACCCACACTAACCTTCACCTTACGTGGATTGATCATCTGCACATCCACAAGCCCCAGTTTCTCGGCTATCTTGTAGTTCACACCATCCTCGGCATTGTCAAGATTGGTATGGGCAGCATAGATGGCAATGTCATTACGGATAGCCATGCGCACCACACGCTCCACCTGTGTCTGGTCGCTCACCGTCTTGAGGCCACAAAACAGCAACGGATGGTGAGCCACAATCAGGTTGCAATCCATCTCGATAGCCTCGCGCACCACTTCCTCGGTGACGTCAAGACACAATAAAGCCCCTGATGCCTCCGCCTCTGTCAATCCCACTTGCAAGCCAGCATTATCGTAGCTTTCCTGCAGGGGCAGAGGCGCAAATTGCTCAAGGGCGTCAATGATTTCCTTAATCTTCACGCTTCAAAAGGATATGTTTCTGGGTGCAAAGTTACGCAAATATATTTAAACTTAAAAATTAAAAGTTAAAAAATTAGTCCTTAACCCTTAACAATTTACAAATTGGCACGGGTAACTGGCAAAAAAAGGCACGTTTCTTAGTATATCCACGCCCACAATGGGATTGGCGCCAGGAGCCTTGGCACGCTCTACCATCTCCTTGAGCGAAGTCTCCTTGCTCTCTAATTTTCTATTTTATTCCTTGCGCAGTTGCCACGCTATCGAGAAGCATCTGCAAGGGGTCTGTTGTGCCAACGGCATCATATTGTTCCAGAATATGCTTTACTTTCTTACGTTTGCGGTTATGCTTGCGTTCGGCAAAGCCAAAGGGATGGGTGATATAGTCATTGACAATGGGGAAATTCTTATGAAGCCATCCTCCCAAAGTGCTTTCACGGAATTTAGTCATGAAGTTTACTTCCTTCTTTATCGTACTGCTTAATGGGAAGGTGACGCGCCTATCGCTTTTCACCACCACCTCACGCAAGGTATCGGCCTTGATGGAGTCGGTCAGCGAAAGTTGCGGATGCGCCACATTGACAACTGCTCGCTCCCGACCTGTAGAGTCGGAAGACGCTATCTGCTGAGCTTGCAGCACACCACAACACCCGCAAAACATCGCTATGACTATTGTTCTTTTCAAAACCTTATAACCTTAAGACCCTAAAACCTCAAAACCTTACTTCAGCATCTCGTAAGCTTCAGGAGTGAGCACCTTCTCAGCCTCCTTGACGGGAATGACCACCTCGGGCTGACCTGCCGCATAAGAGGAGATCTCATAGCTCTGGTACACCAGTACAACGCCTCTCTCGTCAATCCAGGGAGCTGTCTGAGGAGCAGGCAGTTTGTCTATGCTGTTGCTTTCGTCCATCATCAGGTTCTCTCCCAGTTCATCATCGGTTTTTGCCTCGAAATACGTCTTCAGGCCACTCTTCAGGAAGGCTTGCAAATCGGCATCCTTGCGCACAAGCTGACCAGCATCCAGCAGTTTGCCATCGCTCTTGCAGAATGTAGCACCAATGATGTAGGGCATTCCGTGGGCAGCACCGAAGGCATAGTCGTAACCAGAGTACAGGAAGGTGACTACCTGCGCGTTCTCATACACCTTGCGCACACTGAACTCCGTCTGGCTGTCGGGACCCATACCGCCTTCCTCGCTATTCTTCTGGATGTGGTCAGCATAAGCCTTGGCCATGCTGTTGACGTCCATCACATCGCCACTATACACGCCACCCATGGCGTTCTTGCTGACCCACTCCATCACTGCTTTGGCCAGCACCTCCGACTGGCTCGAAGAAGGCACGTCGATGATGCACTTCAATCCGGGCAGTACATCCTTATCCACGTATTCACGCATACTCTCGTCGGTAAACGCCCAATGCAGGTCAACCACCACGCTATCCACCTTGAGGGTGGTAAGGTCAGCCGAAGCCTGCGTCTGCTCCGTCTGTGCACCTTCATTGCTACTGCTCTTCTCCTTGCAACTCATCATGGAACCCATCAGCACACCCAAGGCGCTGATGCAGATAATCTTTTTCCTCATTTTCTTTTTTTACTAATTGGGGTGAATATTACCGAATGCAAAAGTACGAAAAATCATGGTAACACAATAGCAATGACGCACGTTTTTCAACATATTTTCAGTTTTTTTATCACTCGCAACAGCATTTAAACATATTTTTGGCTTTTTACACACGCTCATACCATTATTTTATGTAAATTTGCAATATGGCAAAGATTTTTCATCGAACAACATCAAGTATTGACGATCTGGCGAATACCGTCAGGTTCAATGAGGCCAATGGCCCCGAACAGAGTGAAATGCGCTCCGCACACCTGCCTGCAGAATGGTTTCCCCAAAGTGGCGTACAACTGACATGGCCTCATGCCGGTACGGATTGGGCCTACATTCTCGACGAGGTGCAGAAGTGCTACGTGAGGATGGCTATGGAGATTGCTCAGCGTGAGCGACTCCTCATCGTCACCCCTCACCCCAAACAGGTGCAGGCATTGCTCAAGGAGAAACTGCCTCAGCACATCATCAGCAACATCACGCTTCACCAGATGCCTACCAACGACACCTGGGCTCGCGACCATGGCTTCATCACCCTCATAGGCGACAACCAGCCTACCCTGCTCGACTTCCAGTTCAACGGTTGGGGCAAGAAGTTTGAGGCTACGCTCGACAACGAGATATGCCGCCACATGGACGAGCAGGGCATTTTCAACGGACAGTACCAGTCTCACCTCGACTTTGTGCTCGAAGGGGGTAGCATCGAGAGCGATGGCTGTGGCACCATCATGACCACCAGCGAGTGTCTCATGGCTCCCAACCGCAACCAGCCTCTATCGCAAGCCGAGATTGAGCAACGACTGCTCAGCTATCTGCACGCCCAGCGCATCCTATGGCTCGACCATGGCTATCTGGCTGGCGACGATACCGACTCGCACATCGACACCCTGGCACGCTTCTGCTCTTCCAAGACCATCGCCTACGTGCAATGTCTGGACAAGGAGGATGAACACTACGAGGCTCTCCACCTGATGGAGGAGCAGCTCAATACCTTCCGCACCATGGACGATGAGCCTTATCAGCTGGTACCTCTGCCCATGGCTCCCAAGCGCTTCGACGAGGATGGTATGCGTCTGCCCTCTACCTATGCCAACTTCCTCATTGTCAACGATACGGTTCTGATGCCTACCTATGGCGACACGTACCTCGATGCCAAGGCCACCCAGCAACTGCAAAAGGCATTCCCCAAGCACGACATTGTGGGCATCGACTGCCAGGTACTCATTCAGCAGCACGGCTCCCTGCATTGCTGCACCATGCAGTTCCCGGTAGGAGTTATCGCACAAGCGCAAGGCGAAAAGTGAAAAGTGCGGAAAAGTCAATTATGAATTATGAATTATGAAAGTTGCCCTCATACAACAAAGTTGCTCGGCAGATGTTGAGCAGAACAAAGAGAAACTGGCAAAGAACATTGCCGAAGTAGCCCAAAAGGGTGCTGAACTGATTGTTTTACAAGAGTTGCATAACAGCTTGTACTTTTGTCAGATAGAGTCGGTTGACAATTGCAACCTTGCCGAACCCATTCCCGGTCCCAGTACCGAGTTCTATGGCGCCCTGGCCAAGCAGTATGGAGTGGTTATCGTAACTTCACTCTTTGAGCGCCGTGCTGCAGGTCTGTACCACAACACCGCCGTGGTACTGGAGAAGGATGGCTCCATAGCCGGCAAGTATCGCAAGATGCACATACCCGACGATCCTGCCTACTATGAGAAGTTCTACTTCACCCCAGGCGACATCGGCTTCCACCCCATCGACACCTCAGTAGGACGACTGGGCGTGCAGGTGTGCTGGGACCAGTGGTACCCCGAAGGAGCACGACTCATGGCGCTGCAAGGTGCCGAACTGCTCATCTACCCCACTGCCATCGGCTACGAGTCGAGCGACACACCCGAGGAACAGGAGCGCCAGCGTGAGGCATGGACCACCGTGCAACGTGGGCATGCCGTGGCCAACGGACTGCCCGTCATCACCGTCAACCGCGTCGGCCTTGAGTCCGACCCCAGCGGTCAGACAAACGGCATCCAGTTCTGGGGAAGCAGTTTCGTAGCCGGTCCGCAAGGCGAGTTCCTCTATCGTGCCAGCAAGGATGAGGAGGAGAACGTAGTCATCGACATCGACATGAAGCGATGCGAGAACGTACGCCGCTGGTGGCCCTTCCTTCGCGACCGTCGCATCGAGGAGTTCGGAGACCTCACCCGTCGTTTCATCGATTAACCGCTCACTCCCCCGCAGCAAAAGCAAAGGTGCACTGCCCGGCAGTGCACCTTTGCTTTGATTAGCTAAAGTTGGATTCTCGATCTCTCTTTTCTGGGTTTCAGACAGTTAGGATACATCGGCATCAAGACCATCAATAGTCTTGAGTAATATGTTGGTTTGCTCTTCCATTATCCATATCTTTTGTAGCAACTTGCCTACATAAGATCTGCCGCAAAGCAACCTCCCAAAAAGCCATGTCCTAAAAGAGTTTTTTCCCGGTGAAAATCTGATGAGCCAGGTAATACAAATAGCAGCTGGCACCTTGCACACCTATCGTGAAAAGCACCGTTATAGCCTCCGACTGGCGTCGCGAGCCCAACTCCAGCAGTACCATGAGCAGACTGATGCCAGGTACAACCAGCATGACAATGGCCATAGTCTTCATGTTGCCCTCATAGGCACCCAGCAGTTTGATGGCCACGATAACGAAGCACACCAGATATGCCAGCGAGGCTATCCCGTACAGGTCCAATAGCGTGCGTACCACCTTGTAGGTGCCCGAGTCGCCCAGCAGTACCAATACGGAAGCCAGAAGGCTAATGCCCGTCACTACCACGTTCAGTATGGCTGTAGCGTTGAGCAGTTGGGGCATGGCAACGGGCTGTCCGGCAAGTCCCTTACGCAGCGAGAGGAAGATGCTGACCATGGCTATGCACGTCATACCCGTCGATGCGATGCTCAGGCCATACCATATACTGTTCAGGTGGTAGCCGCTCGTCTTGCCGATGAAGAGTAGTGCCACTCCCAGCAGGGCTGCTATCACACCGGCCCACATGAACCGTGTGGTCTTGTCGTTCGCAGCATTGGGCAGATAGTCAATCTTCTGCTTGCTGACCGACTGCCGAGCCTGTTGATACTGAGACTGCTGAGGCTGTGGCTGCTGATACGGAGACTGCTGAGGAGCTGCCTGCTGATACTGAGGCTGCTGAGGAGCTGCCTGCTGATACTGAGGTTGCTGAGGAGCTGCCTGCTGATACGGAGGCTGCTGAGGAGCTGCCTGCTGATACGGAGGCTGCTGGGAAGCAGGCTGTTGATACGGAGGTTGCTGGGAAGCAGGTTGTTGATACGGAGGTTGTTGGGGAGTTGTCTGCTGGGGAGCAGGCTGCTCGACAGCTGCGCCACATGAACCACAAAACTTTGCTTCAGGTGCCAATTCTGCACCACACATTGTACAAAAGGGCATAATAATTTGTATTTTTTTAAGGTTAATAATTTCTGTTCCTTACGAATAAGCCTCGTCCTCTCTACGTTTTCTGTAAACCTTCGGCTCTGCATCGATTATTCCAGCCACCTTCATCACCTTCACGAAAGGTTGGATGGCAACCTCGAGTAGAGCCTTTATCGCAATACCGTAGTCTTCCAAGCTGTTGTCGTCGTCCTTATCGGGTACAAGAATAGAGTAGAAGAGGTCTGCATCGAATTTACCATCTTTATGTTCATCCGACGTCAATGCATCGTACAAGGTAGGTATGATGCTTTGCACGGGATTGTTCTTCACGACGTCTTCCAGTTTGCTGATTACCAGTTCACGCAGTTGCTCATCGGCATTCATCTTCTCGCCAAACCAATCTGACAGCTTCTTCATATTGTCCTTACCAATCTGTGAAAGAGCATCTCCGAGCAACTTGCCTACAGTCTGCTTGGCCGACTCCTTGAACAAGTCCGAACAACTGCTCTTCACGGCAAGCCAGAAGTTTCCACGATTCGACTCTTGCTCGTCAAGCCAATAGTGCTGGGCAGTATTCAAAGCCATGAAAATTGCCACAAGTCCGCCTAACTTCTTCAAATCTTTTGGGTCCTTCAACCACTCGGTTGCCTCATTAGAGATGATTCCGTTGCATATTTCAAACAGCGTGTTCCATGCAGCCTCCTTGTCGTCGGAGGTGGGAAGAAGAGGCTCCCCTTCGATGTAGCGGCTTGTCAGCTCTCCAGCCAGGCTCTTGAGCAGTTTCAGGTACGGACCGGCTATCAGCGCGCCCATGTCGCCGAAGTAGTATTTGAGAACAATCTCCGTAGCCTGGTCACCAACATAGTTGAGCAGATGGCAGCACGCCAAGCCACAAGATAGCCATGCCGCCTGCGTGTTGTATTTCTCGCTCTGCATGGTGTGATACTGCACGGCTTCTTCCAGGAGAGCCCTGCTGAAGAGATGGAGATCATCGGCAGAATAAAGCTTACGAATCTCCCATGTTTTCCTTACGTTGTCATCACCCTGCAGTTCGAACATGGTGATAATCTTCAGCAGCCTGTCGCACTCATTGTCCCAGTCGGTCCGCATATACGGAACCAGACCATAGAGCGCCATCTTCAGATTGCCCTCTACAGGTTCCTCCGAATAGTCATCATACTCCACAACACCCTTCAGCGGAAGTTCTGCCAGGTACGGTTTGTCCTTCGACTCCATTGCCAAGGTGGTCAGAGGTGTGAAATCGTAGGTGCCGCTCACATACTTGATCTCGAAGCTGAAGTCGCGCGCCAGACCTTCCTCATATTCACCCTGTCCCTTTATGCCACCAGCCGCCTTGAGCTGCTTCACATAACTTACACTGACCGTCTCGTTATCGACATCATATTTCGAGAAGTAAACTGTCACGTCCGTGGGTATTCTCACCACTGTCGATATGCCGAAGATGATCCTGTCTTTGGCGTTATCCGTATCCACATTGGCATATCCGTTGGTTGTCTTTTTCACCATGAAGAACATGCCCTCTGGGTGTTCACGTACCCTGAGCTCGCCCTTCACCACAAAGTTATCGTCGAATTCGGCCTCTATCGTCAATGTCACGCTGTCGTATTGGTAACTCCTGCTTTCAACAACGTTTGTTTCCGGTTTCTTCGTCTTGTTCAGAATCTTCACGATGAAGCCTCCGTTGTTGCCGCTTTCACCCTCCATGCGCACAGGCGGTTCTGCCATCTCGTAGTTGGCATTACCCACTATGCGCAACTCCTTCGGATCTCTTATTGAGTTCAGCGTTACCTCCGTCTTGTAGATTCTGTCGTCACCCAGTATCACGTCAAGACATTCTGCCTCAAGGGTGGGGATTACTATATTGAAGTGCATCGACATGGTACTGCGACCACCATTGGCAGCCAAGGTGAAGTACACGTAGCCTCCGTTCTTTAACTGCTCCGGAGTCTGACCAGGCTTCACCTTAACATCAGCAGCCTTGAAGCCACCCCTGAGCATTCGTATGTTGCTGACCACAAGATTGTCGGACGCCGATATACTGATACAATTGGTCAGTTCGTTTTGCGGAATGTCCTGAACCGCCTCCCCAGCCTCGTACAATATCTGTACGATTTTAGCCGCTATGGTCTGAGGGGCTTCGCCAACAAACAGGTTGTCGTCAAACTCCTTCATCATGCGCCAAGTCAGGTGAGGATTCTCTTCCTCTGGTTCATCCCCCTCATCGTCGTCCTCATCATCGCCATCTACATCATCATCTTCCTTTTTGTTAAAGACCGAAGCTGCACCTCCGCCAAGCATCACAGCCGTTGCAACACCAACGGGAATCTCCCAGCCGCTGACGTCATCCGATTCCACATTGCCACTCTCCATATCCTCCTTACTCTTGGTCGTAACATCACTACCATCGATCTCTATCGTCGAAGCCTCTGATTCGCCGTAGGACGTGTAACATTGTATGCGGACCTTAGCAGTGTCATAATGTCCAGCAGCCTCATTTATCACAGGAGCCACAAAGTTTATGACGTAAAAAGAATTTTCTTTCATGGTGAAAGTGTAACTGCAATGTCCACTGCTTATTTGTTCATTTTTTATTATTCCCTGGTTTGTCGGACAGTCTCTGTCCCATACGCCAATGCTTGCATACTCACTGTTGCAGGAGAATTCCGCTCTTATTTCTGCGCCAGGCTTAACTTTCACCACATAGTCCTTATTACCACTTGAATTGTCATATGTCTTCTCCACTTCATAGTCGCCATACAAGGTGTAGTTTATGTTTGCAAGTCCACACTGCGCACTACCGCTCAGGGATTTGCTTTGGGCAAAAGTCAGCAGCGAGCACAACAAAAGCATTGCCACAGCAGATAATCTGCGTAAAAAAGTCAGGTTCTCGCGACATAAACAGTCTGCCCCAATTTTGGTTTCTAACATGATTCTAAATGTTTTCATTGTATAGTCACAGACTACAAACAGATTAGTAATTACGCAAATGTAAACTAATTACCCGAAATAACCAAATTTTTTTCGAATTATTTGATAGTTTGCAGAGAAACTTGTACATTTGCAAAAACAATTATTCAAAGCGCACATCGTTAACTTTAAAAAACTTACATTCTGTTATGCCCTTTTGCATTATGTGTGGTGCCCAATTAGCACCCAATGACAAGTTCTGTAGTGCCTGTGGCGCTCAAGTTGAGCCAGACGTTCCCCCTCAGAACGTCGCACAACCGCAACCCTGTCAGCCGCCTCAGATGCAGCCCCATCAGCCGCCTCAGCCCCAGAATATCGTTGTGGAGGCCGCGCCTGTAGAGGAGCCTGAGCACGTATGCTCCAAATGTGGCGCGAAGCTGCAACCAGGAAACAGATTCTGCATGCACTGCGGTGGTCAGGCTACAGTAAGAATGGTCAAGAATCTGTTTCATCACAGCTTCAGGGCTCCGTCAACACCGGGAGAATTCACCGTGTCTTTTGGTCAGTCACCAACAGGTGGCATGTCTGCCATGCAGCCAGCCATGGCGGTGCTGTCTGCCGGCATGCAGGCTGTCAGGTCGGCCACACAACAGTCGGCACACCGCGCAAAGCCAAGCAAGAAGAAGCAGTCCAAGTTCGCCAAGTTCACAAAGAACCTCGGCAAGCGTTTCATCTGGGCAGGCATCTCAGCCGGCATCTCCTACGGTGGCTATTACGTCTACCAGCACAAGGACGAGATTTGGGCTTGGATAACCGGCCTCTTCTCATAACTGCCTATTAACTCCCGCGAAGCTAACAAGACCATTGCCAATGGTAGCACATAAAGATTCTGAACTAATCGTTTCACACAAGTTGCACAAAAGCATGTGTTTTTATCATATATTATATGTGTGCGACTATAATCTGGCAGAGTGCCCACCCCTTGGCGGTCAAATCAACGACATCCTGTTTTAGGAGAGCAGTTTCGTGGCTGGTACGCAGGGCGAGTTCCTCTGCCGTGCCAGCAAGGACAAGGAGGAGAACGACTTTTAACAAATACGACCCATCCCCTCATCACATTGGGTCACTCCCCACTTAGGGGAGGCGGAGGAGATTTACCATTATGGACGAAACAACACTAACCACCCTCATTGCATTGGCAGAAGCCAACGAGGGTTGCATGCCACTCAACATCAACGGAATCAAGGCCGTTCGTACCGACGACGAACTGAATGTGTATCTCGACATGGAAGACGGCCGCACCCTTCGTCCCGGTGAGATTGACCAGCGCATAGTGGACGATGCCATCATACAATGGCGTCAGGACCATGCCGCCTTCTTCCAGCGCATCATCGGAGCCATGATGTAGGCGCTGCACCAGCTTTAAAACTTTCTTTACGCCATTGTCGCTATTTTGAGCCAAAAATCCCATTTTCTTCGGCTCACAATCCTTCGCTCTCCCTTCGGGAATATATCGGGAATGTATCGGGAACGTATCGGGAACGTATCGGGATATGCCAAGAACAAAAAATATATTGACAAAAGAAAACTCACGCATAGGCAAGTGTTTGAGCGAACATAAGGCTATCCTTATCGAACATTTATCTTTTCATGGCTGTCCGTTAGAAGTCGTTAATTATGTGATAACCACGTTGAGCTACTTATAGATCTCGTTGAGCAGGTGAGCCAGGCGGAGGCCTCCTTTGAGGAATTGCTGCTCCACGAGGGGTGTCCATTGTGCTACGTAGTCATAGCTTATATGGGTTCCGTCCGGGGTGGCGGCATAGACCTGAGTGGCATACGATAAGGTCTCCCTTGCCCAGTCGTCATAGGTGCCTTGCACAATGGCTTGCTGCTCTGCCTTGCTGGCACGGTCAAGCTGAAAGGCCCACTCATCATAGGTCCACCGATGACCTTGCTCCACCAAATGCTCGTCCCACACATGGTGCAGGTTGGTGTCGAGGTCGAAGAATTGCACCTTCACCTGGTTGGCTCCCAGGTCGGACTTGTGCCCAAGGTGCATGGGTTGATGAAGGTCGCCCAACAGGTGGATGAACATCTTCAGGGCCAGCGCCTCCTCCTCCTTGCTTAGACGGTGTGACTTCAGTCGCTCAGTAAGGTCGGTAAGAGCTGTGACGATGTCGCCTGTCTCCACAAGAGGAACATCCTCGTAGCGAAGTCCGGCATCCACATTCTTATAGTGCCAGGTTGAGGTATAGGCATAATCGGGCTGATGACTGGCATTGTCGAGCCAGTTAGACCAATAGACGATACTCTTACCATCAAATATCTGATTGATACGTTTTTGAGCTTTCTTAGACAGATGTTGCTCGGCAATGCGGCAAGTGGTATCGTGACCCACCTGTCCCCAGGCAAGACCCGAAAGGAAACCCATTCGTGTGAGAGGCAGAGCCAATAGTAATGTCAGGTATATTCGTTTCATACTTTTTGAAATGTTTAGTGATGATAAAAAATTAACTTGGTACGATTTGTGATGTGAGCTTTTTATGGTAACAACTCATCTTTTTGGCTGTTTTTGTTTCATTCATCAGTTACGATGCCCGCATCGCGCCCTCTTCATGAAGCAAAAGCATCTCAAAAATCTGAGGTTAAATCGTACCAATTTATTTTTTCGCCATCACTTATATGTCAATTAGGCAGAGTTGCAGAGCTATTCTGCAAGTACACTTGCAAAGTTACACAAAAAAAGCGCACAAAACGCTCGTTGGCATCCAAAAACGCACGAAAACGTCAAGAAAAACGCATATTCAGCACGCAGATACCCTTTTTTACCCAAATAATTGTATCTTTGTGCAACAAATACTAATCGATTATACCCATAATAGCATGAAAAGAATCTCCGCATACGCTCTTGCCTTGCTTTTCAGCCAAGGCCTGCATGCCCAGACAGACATGAACAGTTTCGTCAACGACCTGCTCTCCAAGATGACCATGGAGGAGAAGCTGGGACAGTTGAACCAGTTGACCGGCGATGACATCAACACCGGAGCGCCCTCGCAAACGCGCATCGGTAAGGAACTGATGGCCGGACGTGTGGGTTCGGTGCTCAACGTGCAGGGCGTGGATAAGATTCGTGCCCTGCAGAAGGTGGCTGTGGAGCAGAGCCGACTGGGCATCCCCCTCATTGTGGGGCTCGACGTCATTCATGGCTATGAGACACTCTTCCCCATCCCCATCGGCCTATCGTGCACCTGGGACCTCAAAGCCATAGAGCAGAGTGCCCACATTGCAGCCACCGAGGCAGGTGCCAACGGCATTGCCTGGACGTTCAGCCCTATGGTGGACATCTGCGTGGATCCTCGCTGGGGACGTCAGGCAGAGGGAAATGGCGAGGACCCCTTCCTGGGCAGTCGCATTGCCGAGGCTATGGTGCGTGGCTATCAGGGCGACTATAGCGGAAAAGACAACATCATGTCGTGCGTGAAGCATTTTGCCCTGTATGGCGCAGCCGAGTCGGGTCGCGACTATAACACGGTGGATATGAGCAGACTGCGCATGTACAACCAATATTTTGCGCCCTATAAGGCAGCCGTGGAGGCAGGTGCGGGTTCGGTGATGACGTCGTTCAACATCGTGGATTATGTGCCCGCCTCGGCCAATCGCTGGCTGATGACCGACGTGCTGCGCAACCAGTGGAAGTTTGACGGCTTCGTGGTGACCGACTATGCCACCATCACCGAGATGCAGCAAGGCGGATGGAGCGTGGGCGACGTAAAGAGCGTCTCTGCCCGTTGCCTCAAGGCAGGTGTGGACATGGACATGGTGTCGCAGGGCTTTGTGAGCACGCTGAGTCAGTCGCTCAGCGAGGGCAAGGTCACGATGCAGGAAATCGACCAGGCTTGTCGCCGCGTGCTTGAGGCCAAGTGGAAGCTGGGACTCTTTGCCGACCCCTATAAGTATTGCGACAGCCAGCGTGCCAAGGAACTGACCTACTGCAAGGAGCACAGGGATGCCGCTCGCAGAACCACCGCCGAGTCGTTTGTGCTGCTGCGCAACGAGGGCCATGTGCTGCCTCTCGACAAGAACAAGACGATAGCCCTTATCGGTCCGATGGCCGACAACAAGGAGGACATTGCCGGTACGTGGTCGTTCTCGGCCAAGCCAGAGAAATACAAGAGTGTGTATGAGGCCATGACGGAGTATGTGGGCAAGAAGGGAAAGGTGCTCTACGCCCAGGGATGCAACCTGCTGGAGGATGCCCAGACGCAGCAGACGGTGTCGCAAGGACATGGCATCAAGCCCGTTCCACGTGTGGACGAGGAGAGTGCCAAGGCAGAGGCCCTGCGCATAGCCAAGGAGGCCGACGTCATAGTATGTGCCATGGGTGAGTGCGCCTGGATGAGTGGCGAGGGTACCAGTCGTACCGAACTTGAGATTCCTGCCCCACAGCGTCGTCTGCTTGAGGCTCTCAGTCAGTTGGGCAAGCCCATCGTGCTGCTCAACTTCTCGGGTCGCGCCACCATACTGAAATGGGAGTCGGAGCACATTCCCGCCATCATGAACGTTTGGTTTGGCAGCGAGTGTGGCGATGCTCTCTGCGACGTGCTCTTTGGCGACGTATCTCCCTCGGGTCGCCTTACCATGAGCATGCCTAATGCCGTGGGTCAGCTGCCTTTGTACTACAACCAGTTGCAGACGGGTCGCCCCGTGCCCGACGGCGAGCCCTTCCGTGTGTTTGCCAGCAACTACATCGAGCAGCCCAATGGCCCACTCTACCCCTTCGGCTATGGACTTACCTACACCACCTTCCAGTATGGCAATGTGACATTGAGCCAGAACGAGATGACACCCAACGGAACGGCTACTGCCACGGTGGAGGTGAGCAACACAGGCAAGCGTGAGGCTTCGGAGGTGGTACAGCTCTACATTCGCGACGTGGAGGCGAGCATCAGCCGTCCGCTTATGGAGCTGAAGGGCTTTGAGCGCATCACACTCAAGCCTGGCGAGACACGCAAGGTAAGCTTCACCATCACACCCGAACTGTTGAAGTTCTACAACTCCGAACTCAACTATGTGCTTGAACCTGGCGACTTTACCATCATGACAGGTCCTGACTGCAAGCACGTGAGCAAGGCCACGCTGAAGGTGAAGTAATTCGCTCATACAGAAGCATGCGAAAGTTGTGAAAGTTGAAAAAAAAGATATAAGAACAATGACAAGAAGATTATTATCCATTTTCCTCATGACTGTCATGGCCGTCAATACATGGGCAGCCAAGGTTGAGAAGACGGTCAACATCAAGATAGGCAACGACACTCGCTCGTACAAGCTCTACGTACCCAGCAACGCAAAGGGTGACATTCCCCTTGTGTTCAGCTTGCACGGCACCGGTGGCAGCAGCAACGACAAAGCCCCCTTCCGTACCGATGTGGCAGACAAGTATGGTTGTATCGTGGTATATCCCCAGGGTGAGCAGATGACGTTCCCAGCCTTTGGAAATGCAGTCTTGCCTGGTTGGCATTCCACAGGTGAATACACCAAGGACATCGACTTCTTCAAGGCTATCATTGAGGATGTGGCAGGCAACTACAACATCGACCGTAAGCGCATCTATTGCTGCGGCTTCTCGAATGGCGGCATGATGACCTACACCGTGGCCAACCAATGCAGCGACATCTTTGCTGCATTTGCCTCCATCAGCGGTTTCCCCCTCAACGAGTTTCACCTCCACCATACCAGCGCACGTCCTTTCCCCTTCCTGCACATCCATGGCAAGGCTGATGACTTCGTGAAATACTCTCTGATGCCCAACATCGTTGACAACATCGTGGCGCGCAATGGTGCCAATCCTGTGGCAGAGGTCAAGACCGTAAGCGGAAAATACACAAAGAGTGTGTATGCCGCCACCGAGGGAGGTTTCCCTTACACCTACTATGAGGTTGATGGCATGGGACACAACGACTTTACGAACAACACCGAGGACAACAGTTCTGCCCTCACCATGTGGAAGTTTTTCAGCCAATACACCCTTGACACCGAGCGTGACGAAACCCTGAAATGGCGTCCCAATATCGACATGGAAGGCTGGACTCCCAAGAATCATGGTTGGACGGTTTCACCCACAGCGGCTTCCACCCTATTGAAATTCGGTTCCACCACCAAGACCGATGCCAACCAGAATGCTTACCGCTCACTTCAGTTCGAAACCGGCAAATATAAGATAACCTTCAAAGCCGTGACGGACAACCCTGAAGGTACGGTGAAGATCACCCTCAAGAAGAATGGCAAAAACGCTTATCCCCTCCGCAATGCCGAGGTGGAAGTCAACAAGGATGCTTCCCTCATGTTTGAGGTTACCGACGGTTGGGGTGAATACACCCTTACCGCTACCCGCGGAACGGCAGAGGGTGCGGTCAACTTCAAGAACCTGGAGATTCGTTCCGTTACCGAAGAGGAGTGGACCAGCATACGCAGCGTGAAGGAGGGCAATACATTTTCTGCCTCTGCTATCTGCGCCATAGACGGCAGGCAAGTAAATACTCCTCAAAAGGGTATCACCATCCAGCAAGATGCAAACGGAAACATCCGCAAAATGCTGAAAAAATAAGAATAACCACAAAAGACTAAACGACTATGTTTTGCGTATATTGTGGAGCCAAACAAGACGATGACGCGCGGTTCTGTACCGCATGTGGGTGCAGAGTGCAGAGTGCAGAGTTCATAGTGCAGAGTCCATAGTGCAGAGTTCATAGTGCAGAGTGCAGAGTGCAGAGTGCAGAGTGCAGAGTCCATAGTGCATAGTGCAGAGTGCATAGTGCATAGTGCAGAGTCCATAGTGGATTATGGATTATGAACTGAGAATTATGAATTGCGCAGCACCCGTATTCGCATGCTTTGTGAGGCCAGTCCTTTTGAGCGAGCGGTGAGTTTTACCTCACCCTGCTTGCCATTGCTTTGCAGCACTACAAGGCAACGGCCGTTGAAAGCCTTGCGATGACTGGCCTTGAAGCGTTCCAGCGAAGTGGGAGAACCATTGTCCACACCCGCGATGAAGGCCTCTCCCTCCACCTCAAACTCCACCTCGTTGTCGGCCAGCGGACAGAGGTTGCCCTCTGCATCGAGCACCTCCACTGTCACAAAAGCCAGGTCGGTACCATCCGCCTGTATGGCCGTGCGGTCGGCCGTAAGGCGCAACTGGGCAGCAGGTCCTGCCGTGCTGATGGTCTGCTGACGCACCTCGCGCCCGTTCTTGCGAGCCACCACGGTGACATGCCCCGGCACGTAGGTGGTGCGCCACACGGCATGCAGCAGCGAGTCGCTCTTCTGGCGAATGCCCTGCGAACGTCCGTTGACAAAGAGCTCCACCTCGTCGGCATCGTTGTAGTAGCACCACATATCCACCGTCTCACCCTCCTTCCAGTTCCAGTGGGGGAAGAGGTGCAGCGTAGGCTTCTGCGTCCATTCACTCTGGTAGAGGTAATATACGTCCTTGGGGAAACCCGCAAGGTCGATGATGCCAAAATAGCTTGAGCGAGCCGGCCATCCATAGGGCGTAGGCTCGCCTATGTAGTCGAATCCCGTCCACACATACTGACCCGCAATCCACGCATTACGACGCATCAGGAGCAGGTTCTCCTCGTGCGTGTTACCCCATGGCGCATGGCAGTGGTCATAGCTCGAACACGCAAACGAAGGATCGGCAAAGGGGATGTCCCATCGCACAGGCCACAGGAAGGCCGAGTCGGAAGGCATACGGTAGTAGCCGCGCGTCATCAGGGCCGAGTTGGATTCGGTGATGATGAAAGGCTTGCCGGGGAAGTTGCGATGCACGTCGGGCACGTTCTGGTTGTGGTAGTTGAAGCCGATGATGTCGAGAGCCCCCGAGGCAAAGAGATGGTTGCCCGGCGAAGGCTCGTTGCACCCAGCGGTAATGGGACGCGTATCGTCCAGTCGTCGCACAAAGTCCGCCAGCTTGCGTGTCAGCAGCGAGTTGACCGACATCTCGCCACCCTCCTTAGCCAGCATCTCGGGCGAGTGACCGAAGTTCAGTATGAGGTTAGCCTCCTCCAGCGAGAGCGTGTCGGCCGACGCATCGCTCCATTGCTCAAGCACCTCATTGCCTATGCTCCACATGAAGATGCAGGGATGGTTGCGGTCGCGCACGATGAAGTCGCGCAGATCGCGCTCATGCCACTCGTTGAAGTATCGGGCATAGTCGTGCTGCGTCTTCTTCTTGCGCCACATGTCAAATGCCTCATCCATCACGATGAAGCCCATGCGGTCGCACAGATCCAGCAGTTCGGGAGCAGGAGGGTTGTGCGAGCAGCGTATGCCGTTGCACCCCATCTCCTTGAGCAGTTGCAGCTGTCGCTCCATGGCACGTACATTGACGGCAGCACCCAGACAACCCAGGTCGTGGTGGTTGCACACACCGTTGATGGTCACCTTGCGCCCGTTGAGCACAAACCCCTCACGGTCGTTGAACTCAAACGTCCGCACGCCCGTGGTGGTATGGTACTCGTCGAGCAGCGATCCCTTCGCATCGAGCACACGGGTGACAAGCGTATAGAGGTACGGACGCTCCACGTCCCACAGCTGCGGATGCTCCCATGTCAGGTCAGCGTCCAGCAGTTCGTCGCGCGTGGTCTGTCGGCACGAGGCCACCGTCACCCCCCTGGCATCGAGCAGGGCATGTTCCACGCACACCTCGCCATGGCGAGGGTTCACCAGCGTGAGTTGCACATGCAGCGTGGCATGCTCACCCTCCACGTCAGAGGTGACATACGTGCCATTAGGAGCCACGCAGATGCTGTGGCTGCTGGTAAACCACACATTGCGATAGATGCCGCAACCGCTGTACCAGCGCGAATTGGGTTGCTCGGTGTTATCCACGATCACGGTGAGCGTGTTCTCCTTGTTGTATTTCACGTAGGGCGTGATGTCATAGCCAAACGGGATGTAACCGTAGGGACGCTTGCCCAGCGAGCGCCCGTTTATCAGCACCTCGGCATCCATATACACGCCGTCAAAGTCCACACGCAGGCATCGTCCGCGCTCCGAGGCAGGCACCACGAAGGTCTTGGCATACACCCCACGACCTCCGGGCAGCGCTCCCCCACCCGTGCCCGATGGGTTCTTCTCCGAGAAGTCACCCTCTATGGCCCAGTCGTGAGGCAGCCTCACAGCCTGTGGCAGTTGTGAGGTTTTAAGGTTGTGAGGTTGTGAGGTTGTAGCCCCGTCCAGGACAAACGTCCACCCCTCGTTCCACAGCTGTCGATGCACACTCTGCGCACGCACGGGGAGCACGCACAGACTCGAAAGAAGTAATAGTTGCGATAGTATCTTGTTGCGATTCATAAGTTATGTATTTATGGAAGTTAGAGAAGTTAATGAAGATAAAGGATGAATGTCCTGCTCCTTGAATGCAAAATTAAGCATATTACTTGAAATCACCAAATAATATATTCACTTTTCATTAGCAATGGTTTGGTAAAAATGAAAACATAAACTAAGCGGCATTCAGCTCAAAGTCAAGCAATCCCTGGGAGATCTGCTGAATTATTCTCGGGTTCGCCCTGAGTGCAGACCTTGAAATAATTCTTTTGACCAGATACTG
>JAZLKL010000014.1:0-2370 GCA_045597585.1 Bacteroidaceae bacterium
TTGGGCCTGTTAGCAGTATACCATTCACATCATTCCGCTGTATCCATGACTGTGTGCAATTTTCAAGAAGTTCCTCTAGTTCATTTTTTGGAGGCATCCGCCATAACCCACCCAGCCGTAGATGGGCTACATCGTAATTCGTGCCATCTATGGAAAAATAACTGATGGACTTATCTTTATTAAATAATCGCGTATTTCAGACCCTATACATCAAGAATCTTGGTTAGTTCCTCAATGTACTTGAGCTTGGTAACTTCCTCCCACTGGCCATCCTTATCCGTTCTCACTTTCTTGTATTTTGAGAGCATCCTAAAGATTTGCTTGTAGGAGTATTTCTTGTTTAGTTCCTTCTTTACAATTTCATTCTTTACTCTCGTTGTAATGATGACGGAAAGGAAATTGATGAGTTCTGTAGCATAGACTCTATAGTCGGTATGTACATTGACAGTGTCACGATCGATTATGTTCTTGTAAAGATTGAACATCGTCTCAATCTGCCATCTTTGGGAGTATGCCAGATAAACGGTCAGTGGATCAAGGTTCTTCTTCGACTTGAATACGATAAGTCCGAAAAGTGATTTCTTCTCGACGTACTTCTTGCTGTCAAAGATTTCCTTTTTCTGTGCCTGCTGTACGTAAGCGACTTCCTGTTCGTATGCCATCTTCGGGTCACGGAAAGCATACAGATACTTGCCGTTAGACATTCTTACCTTCTTGTGTAATATGGTGGCATCCGTGTATCCCCTCAGGTGTTCGGTAGGATTGTCCATACCATAGTTTTTTATGAAGGCTGAGTTCTGCTTCAAAGGAATGAGATATGACAGCCCTTCCATTTTGTCAATCTTCTCAAACAACTCTTCATTATAGAAACCCTTGTCAAAGATCATCATTCCGTTAACTATCTTGTTTTCAGCAACGAAATCGTTTATCGATGTTTGGTCAAGCATGTTCCCGGGATAAGGTTTTGCGGCAATCGGTTCCTTCGTTTCAGGATTGAAAGCGTAGAGCAGACTCAAATCCTTTGAACCTTTCGTCCTTGCCTTTCTGGAGAACTCCGACATATAGCCTTCCTGCGAATTGTAATCCTTCAACATACCATCAACGACAATGTTCTTGCCGGCAAACGCCTCGACTCGGCTTCTCATGAACTCACATATCATTGAGTAAGCCTGTCCTATCTCTTGAAGGAATGCAGAGACGGCATCTTCTGACAGATGGACTCCTGGAATTATTTCGGATGCGAACGAGGTTGCATACTGTAGCAACAAATCCCTGTTCTTGATGTCACCGTAGGCTGCTCGCAACAGCGCAATGGTGTACAGCCGCTTTGCATCATTCAAATCCCAAACCTTTGCCAGTTCATCCAACAGGTCTTTGCCGTGCTTGTTGCATAAGGCCACCTCACCATAATCCTTTATGTCGATTGTTTTGTGCTTTGGAGTTTCTGCCTTTCGTTCTACATATCGTCCGTCTATGATTTCGCCTACCATGCCAAGATCTACAGGAATCACTCGGTTGTCTACCCGTTTACTTGTGCGCTTGATTACAACGAAGCGTGTCCCACGCTGCTTCACGACGGTGCTACTTGGTCTCTGTACTGCTAGTATCTCTTTTGGTATTGCCATTGCTTTGTATAGGGTGCTCGTTTATTAAAACCCCTATGCAAAGGTATGTATTTAATATGATATACGCAAGTTTTTAGAGGTAATTATTGATATTTTTATTTACTTGCCTTTATTTTGTAACTGATTGGCGGGTAGAATCGGCTGATTTGGCGCGTCTGGACGTAAAACATTAGCAATTATGCCTATTTGTATAGGGGACGAAACACGCGATTCTTTAGTGAATGATACTTTTGCCCTTACAGGGCGAGGTGAAGGAATGTTTGGCCAACCCAGGGTGTCGCTTCGCTTTGCCCTGGGCTATTCACTCGTTGGGCTTTCAGCCCGCCCATAATTGCCACACATTTGCTTTGCCTTGGGCTGTGGCCACCACCACTTTCAGCCATGGCCGATGGGGGCGGTAGGCAAGGTGGATGTGGTTGCATACCTACGGCATGCCTTGGTGGGTGGCATCTGGCCTACCAGCCATAATGAATGGCTGGGACAAAGGCATCACCAAAGAACGATGCCGTAGGTATCGGACTGCACACGCCCACCCAGCGCGGGCTGAAAGCCCAACCAGTGAACAGCCCGGGGCAAAGCGTAGCGACACCCCGGGTTACGTGACCATCGCGCATGGTGCGCCCTGTAGGGGCAAAAGTAAGTTATCCGATTACCGTCCAATGGATTGGCACGCCCATGCCACACGTTTCAATACTTTTGCGCTTTCAGCGCGAAGAAATGGGGGATGCTTGGCTTACCCAGGGCG
>JAZLKL010000015.1:0-23180 GCA_045597585.1 Bacteroidaceae bacterium
GTTAAATGTTAAATTATACTATATAAATGAACAAGAATAGAACTAACAAATTGCGTCAAACTAACGAGAGAATCGCAACCTCTCATAGTCATATTTCTATGGTGTAAACTTTAGGAAGTTATTTTTTAACGATTACTTAAGTCGAACGTTCCGTTCGTTTCGTGCTTTCTGTGTTCGAAAACAAGACTATTCACTTTTTGTTTCTCTTTCAATGAAGCCATCCTTTAGATGGATTATGCGGTCCGAGAGCTTAGCTAGCGTTTCGTCGTGAGTAACGATGACAAAGGTCTGACCCATTTTTTCACGAAGTTCGAAGAAGAGGCGATGCAGTTCTTCCTTATTCTTGGAGTCGAGGCTACCACTGGGTTCATCGGCCATGATGACCACAGGATGGTTCATGAGGGCACGGGCAACTGCCACTCTCTGTTTCTCGCCACCCGAAAGCTCGTTAGGTTTGTGCGATGCACGGTCGGTAAGTCCCATGAAGGCCAGCAATTCCTCTGCACGCTTGCGAGCCTCGCCCTTGCTGGTGCCCGCAATGAAGGCAGGAATCATCACATTCTCGAGAGCCGTGAACTCAGGCAATAGCTGGTGGAACTGAAATACAAAGCCGATCTTCTGGTTACGGAACTTACTCAACTCCTTTTGCTTGAGTTTGCTTACGTCGATTCCGTCAATCTCAATGGTGCCATTGTCGGCCTTGTCGAGCGTACCCATAATCTGTAGGAGCGTTGTCTTGCCAGCACCACTGGGGCCCACAATGCTGACCACCTCTCCTTTCTTAATGTCGAGGTCGATGCCTCGAAGCACTTGAAGGTCGCCGAAGCTCTTGGTGATATTGCGTATCTTTATCATAAATCTTTGTCTTGTAAGATTTTAAATACTATTTAGTATTTGCTTAATAACAATTAAACCTATTTGGATTTCTTTTTCTTGCGGTACTCAGAGAATTTCCTGGTCACAGCGATGCCATTGGGTGAAAAGATGGTCATGTTGTCGGAAGGGTCGCCAAATTGGTCGGGGAAGAGCATCATGACACTCGTACCATGGAATGTGGCCAGCTGGCGCGGCAACTTGTCGAGGTTGGGAGTGTGGGATATGAACCCCGGACGTGAAGTGACCACGATGAGGAAATCGCTCTTGCTCAAGGTGCTGCCAATTTGTATGGTCTCCTCCCAGTTCTTTATGATGTGACATTCCGAGCGCACCTGCGGGTGTTTCATCACCATATACTGGCTTATGTGGGATAGTGCCTGCGTCCATCCGTAGAACTCCAGATGGCAGTCGAGCTGTTCACCGATACGGCAGATGTGCTCCACCCACTTGTAGAAGCCTACCTCGTATTCTGCTTTTTCGGGGATGGCTATCAGGACGCGACGTATAGTACCGGGTGTCACGATGGGGTGTACTACCATAACCTCACGGTGTGTGCCGCTGAGCACACCATCCACAACCGTTCCTAATGAGCCGGCAGGCGCATTGCCGTCGATGAGGTGCATGCCCAGAATGGCCTCACCTACGTCGCGTTCCTTCATGGTGTGAAGTATGCCCGATGCAACATTTGTACTTACGCGGTTCAGCGTGACCATACTGACATCGGCGGCAGCGGCTATGCGTTTAGCCTCTACGAGGTTCTGCTTGCTGCGTCGCAAGGCGCTGTTCTGTCCCTCCTCCATAGCGAAGATGGAACTCTCGCCCAGTTCGTGTTCCTCGTCAAAGTTCACCGTCAGTCCCATTAGGCTGTCGTGAATGTAGGGGTTACGTATTAGGATGGCCAGTTGGGTCAACAGTTCCACGGTTTCCGGATGGTCGTATGTCACCATACATTTGCCGTGATACGAACCCCGGTTCTTGTCCGTACTGTTCTCGTTCATCATCAGTTGGCATGCACCCATATTGGTGGCAAGGCTACTAAGGATGCATGAGAACAGGATGAGTGCCACGGTGGCATTGAGCATGCTGGTGTCCATCAGACCTACAGAGGTACCAATCATGACGATGGCCAGGGCACCTGCAGCGTGAGCCGAACTAAGTCCGAACATCAGCACGCGTGACTCTGACGTGCCTTTCATACGCTTGTTCATAAGCCAGGCGGCAATCCACTTCGACAGCATGGCCACAGCTACCACCACAGCCACTACGAGCAGGGTGGATGAATCGCTCAGCAACACCCTTACGTCGATGATCATACCTACTCCAATAAGGAAATATGGTATGAAGAGGGCATTGCCCACGAACTCCAGACGTGTCATCAAAGGTGATGTGTGGGGGATAAGTCGATTGATGACCAAACCTGTGAGGAAGGCACCCAGAAGACCTTCAAGTCCGGCCATCTTGGCCAATGCTGCGCTCAGAAAGACCAATGCAAGGATGAATACGAATTGCATCACGCTATCGTCGTATCGTCGCAGGAAGCGACGTGCCAGCCATGGGAAGCCGACAATGACAAATACACCATAGGCGATGCACTTGACCCCGAACAATATCCAGTAGAGTGTGTCTGCCTCGGGATTGCGGCCACCCACCACAAATGCCAGCACAAGCAGCGAAAGGAAGGTGGTGAAGGCCGTAGCCACTACAGAGATAACCACCGTGCTGTGTTTGCCCACACCATAGCGGTTGACGATGGGGTAGCTGACGAGTGTATGGGATGAGAAAAGCGACGACATCATCAAAGACGTGGTGGTGTCATACCCCAGTAGCCACTTGGAGGCAGCAAAACCCATGGCAAAGGGAATCAGGAAAGTAAGGATGCCAAATTCCATGCCACGCTTTCCATAATGAATGATGCTGCCCATGTCGAGCTCCAAGCCAGCAAGGAACATGATGTAGTAGATTCCCACTTGCCCGAACAATTCAAATGAACTATCCCGCTCCAGTAAGTTGAAACCGTGTTCGCCGACAAGGATGCCTGCCAGGATAAGGCCAATGATGTGTGGAATACGCAACTTGCGCAATAGGAGGGGGGCACACAGAATGATTACCAGCACGAGGAAGAATATCCACGTGGGGTCAGTCACAAGTGCCTTTTGGGCATTTAGTATGATGCTGAACAATGTCATTCTTGAAAGCGTTACTTTGGTTGCTACAAAGATACAAAAAAACTCCGAATAATGTGACAATTGTCAATTGATAATTGATAATTCGTGCTTGTAAAGTGCCAATAGTAGTGTAATAATGACATTTTTTGAGTCTGTTCTGCAAATTATCAATTGTCTATCATCAATTATCAATTTTTTTGTTGTACCTTTGTCGTCGCAATTATAGCGAAACAAGGTAATTAGTTTTTATTAAGATTATGAAAGTTGCAATTGTTGGTGCAAGCGGAGCCGTAGGACAGGAGTTCCTGCGTGTGCTCGATGAGAGAAATTTCCCCATTGATGAACTTCTGCTTTTCGGAAGCGAGCGTAGTGCTGGTAAGAAGTACACCTTCCGTGGCAAGGAGATTGAGGTTAAGTTGTTGCAGCACAACGACGACTTCAAGGGTGTTGACATCGCCTTTACCAGTGCCGGTGGTGGTACTGCCAAGGACTATGCCGAGACTATCACTAAGCACGGCGCAGTAATGATTGACAACAGTAGTGCTTTCCGTATGGATGCCGATGTGCCCCTCGTAGTGCCCGAGTGCAATGCAGAGGATGCATTGAACCGTCCCCGCAATATCATTGCTAATCCCAACTGTACCACCATCATGATGGTAGTGGCTTTGCAGGCTTTGGAGAATATCAGTCACATCAAGCGTATTCACGTGAGCAGCTATCAGGCTGCCAGTGGTGCTGGTGCTGCTGCTATGGCAGAGCTTTATGAGCAGTATCGTCAGGTGTTGGCTGGTGAGAAGCCTACCGTTGACAAGTTTGCCTATCAGTTGGCATTCAACGTGATTCCTCAGATTGACGTGTTCACCGAGAATGGTTACACCAAGGAGGAGATGAAGATGTACAACGAAACCAAGAAGATTATGCACACCGATTGTGAGGTAAGTGCTACTTGTGTGCGTGTGCCTTCATTGCGTTGCCACAGCGAGGCTATCTGGGCAGAGACTGAGAAGCCCGTCAGTGTGGCTGAGTTCCAGGAGGCTGTGCGTAATGGCAATGGCTTGCAGCTTGAGGACGAGCCCGCCAACAAGGTTTACCCCATGCCTCTCTTCCACGAGAACTGCGATGATGTGTTCGTAGGTCGTGTGCGTAAGGACTTGGCTAACCCCAATGGCATTACCTTCTGGTTGGTAAGCGACCAGATCAAGAAGGGTGCTGCTCTCAACGCAGTACAGATTGCAGAGTACCTCATCAAGGTGGGCAACGTAAAGTAAAAGCAAGGCCCGCTCTAACTCCCCCAAGAGGGAGGACTCCAATCCTCTTTGAATCCTTAAGAGTTTGGAGTCCTCCCTCTTTTTTGCCGCATTTGGCAAAAGGTTATGGGTTATAGAGATATTTCGAACGACCGATGGCCCTATGAATTTGGCCGACCTAGGCTAAATGTAGGCTCAATGAAGACTAATTGTAGGCGAACAATAGGACAATAGTTCCCAAACCAAGCTGCATTGTGCATTTGCAGTTGGCTAAAAAGAAAAGCGCCATGTTCCTGAAGTGGAACTGGCGCTTATTCTTTTCCCTTGTAAGAGGCGAGGCTTACTCAGCCTTGGCGATAGCACGCTTTTCAGCGATGCGAGCCTTCTTACCGGTGAGGTTACGCAAGTAGTACAACTTAGCGCGACGAACCTTACCAATCTTGTTGACAGTGATGCTGTCAATGTTGGGGCTCTCGATGGGGAAGATACGCTCTACACCTACGGTGCCGCTCATCTTGCGAACGGTAAAGCGCTTCTTGTCACCGTGACCAGCAATCTTGATACATACGCCACGGTAGAGCTGGATACGCTCTTTGTTACCCTCGACGATCTTGTAAGCTACGGTTACAGTGTCACCAGCCTTGAATGTGGGGTGCTGCTTGCCAGTAGCAAATGCTTCCTCAGCAATTTTAATTAAATCTGCCATTTTAATTTGGTATTTAAAAATTGTTTGTCGTTCAGCCGAGGCATAACAGGGAACTCTTCATCCTGCCAGCGACCTGGGCGGAAAGCGAGTGCAAAGGTAATACTTTTTAATTGATAATTGATAATTGGTAATTGATAATTTGCTTTTTCGGAGCAAAAAAGTGTGTTTTGCTTTGAAAATGTTCATTCTCTTGTGTGTAAAACGCTCTATTTCATTTCTGCTGCCATCCCATCAATCCCTAAAGGGACTTTTGCTCGTTCGTCAGCTCTTCCTTCTCTTCTTCTTCTTCCTCTTCTTCTACTGTGATGATTTCGCCCGATGTCTCTCTTACCCTTTTACAGAAAGTCGTCCAGTCAAAGCACCATGGGTCAGTCTTGCGGTCGGGAGAAATGTCGCTGTGTCGCATTAGGTACTTGATGTTATGGCGACTGCGTATGTCGTTGACGAGAAGCAGAAGGCTTTCTGTCTGTTCCTGTGTCGGACCTTGCGACATGGTGTTGATAATCTCAATTCCAATGGATGTATTGTTGAGGTAGGTGCGTTCTGTGCCGGGCAGCTGACTCTTACCAGCATGCCATGCTATGTCCTTCTCGTCCACCATCTTGAGGATGTGGCCATTTCGCTCTATGAGGTAGTGTGGTGCCACGTCGTATGTGCGGAACTGCTCGATGCATCCCTCTGTAGAGAACGAATCTCTCCCCACGTAGTAGTTGGAGTGTACCACGATGATGTCGATGGTGCGCTCGGTTTGGTGACCGTAGTCGGTTTGTTCCGTGATGTCGGTCATTGGCAGGGTGAAGGTGGCACCTTCGTCGGTTTGAGCCCGGGTGCAGCTGCTCGCCAGGATGGTCAGCAATAACAATATCTTCTTCATACCCATGTGTGGAAAACCATACCGGGCACCTCCGTTGTGCGGTAGGTGCCCGATACTTTGTCTATGGCTTGCACGAAAAGGATATACTCTCTTTCCTCAGCCGTGCAAGTGTTTTTTATGATTACTTGCGGGTGAACTTCATCTCCTGGCCCTTCTCGTCGGTAAGGATCAAAGTCTTGCTGTCGGGCATAGCGTACTTGATGGTAGCGTTGAAGTCCTTGACCATTTCCTTGAGGTTCTCGGGCTTCATCTGCTCCTGCATAGCCTGCTTCATCTGCTCTGAACCCATGCCAGCAGCTTCCATGGCAGCCATTGTCTGCTCGTCGCCCTTGATATCAAGCTTGTAGATGTCGAACTTGGGAGTGCATTTTGCGTAATCAGCGGTAATGGTGTTGTCGGTAGAAGTATAGGGACCCTCGAAGTTAACCTTCATACCCATGGTGATGCTCATGCCACCCTCTTCCACGGTACCATTCATGTCCATGTCCATAGTGATGTTCGAACCATCCAGTTTCATGATCATGGTGCTGTTCTGGAATGCCTTGGCAATGTCTTCGCCAGCGCTTGCCATCAAGGCAGAAACGTCACCCTCCCAAGTACCTTCGAGGCCAGTCTCGCCCGAAACTTCGGTGGTTTCGCCACCTTCATTAGCACCTGCTGCAGCCTTGTCCTTGCAACTTGTAAATGCAAACATTGTACAAATGGCCATGAGGCCCAAGAATGTCTTCTTCATAATTTTTCTTTTTTTAAGTTTATGTTATAGTTATAGATTTGTTGTGGCAGAAACCCACTTCTTTACTTGGTTGTATTGTTTGATGGCATCCTTCACGCTGTCGTCGGTTGCCTTCATGGGCTTCACGTATTCCTTTTTCCCCTCTTCTATCTCATACTTTGTCTGCGAAGCGTAGCATAGGCTACCGTCCTTATTGAAGTAGATGCGGTCTTCATACATACCATCCTCATCGGGCATTTTGACAAAGAGGAAGACGGGGTTGCCATTTTGGGCATTGACCAGACACTCGTGAACGAATTCTCTCATTCCCCAGTTGTATTTGAAGCGGATGAAATAAGGTTGCCAGTTTACTTCGACATCATCTTCGCTTATGTCTTCCAGATACATGTCTATCTTATAATGTTGCATGCCAGAGCCTGGGTACATGCGGTTGAGTTCCAGATGTGCGCTGTTGTCGGTGTACTCCGATTCCTCGCTGTTTTCTTGTATGGTTTTCATGGCTTCTTGAAACATCTCGCGAATGTATTTGATTCGCTCATTCTGGGCCTTTGTCTGTGCCACGGAGAATGTGCTGCATAATGCCATGAATCCAATGATGAGAAGTCTTTTCATGAAAGTGTTCTTTGTTAATGGTTTTGTTTACTTTTTGCAAAGATACGAAAAGAATCAGAGAATTAGAGGAAAAGTGTGAAAAAAAAGCCTTTTTTGCATTGTTTTTGGTCGTATGCACATTGTTTGTGTGAAATCAGAGTGTTCGGTACTGGGATAAACACGGCCTTTCTCAACCCATTTAAGTTTTTTTAATTGACAATTTGTGGCGAGTTAGGAACAAAAGTGCTACCTTTGCGATATGAAACGCATATACAGAATACTGGTTCCTTTCTGCACCGTGCTTCCCATGAAGGCATGGGCGCAAGATGACGATGTCATGGTAATGGATTCGTTGTCTGATAAATCCGTATTATCCTCTCCGAAGGATGTTGGCGTGATGACTTTACACCATGCACCCTATACTGTCTTCTTCCCAGGTCTCTCCATGTGTCCGGCCACCCTGCCTGTGCTACGTCCATGTTTCATGTCGCCTTTCTACGGTGGCTTGTGGAACATCCACCAGGGTTTCAATGCCAGTGTGGACATGGGAGTGAGTGTGGGTTTCGGCAAGAATAATCCTTGGCGGGGTGCTCATTTCTTTACGAGTCTTACGGCTTTGTATGCTCATCCAGTCAACGGCCGCCTCACACTGGCTGCCGGTGCAGAGTACACACGCTTCACGGGGTGGGGCGGAGGACGTGGCTCTCTGGGCGTGTTTGCACTTGCCAACTATCGGCTTAATGAACGCTTGGATGTTACGGGTTTCGTGTCACACGAACTCGGACAATTGTCGGTCCATCGCCTTCCCACCGACCCCATCATTCCTGGCTATACACAGCCCACCACCACCATTGGCGCTGATTTGGGCATCAAGGTGGGCGAGAACACCAAGTTAAACCTGGGTGTGTCGATAAGCCGTGAGCACAATGGCCATGGCAACCAAGACTACATCGAGCGCCAGCATCATGCCTTGATACGTGAAGACCGATAGCATAGTTTTCCGACAAAATAATTTCGTCAGTTCCGTATGTTCCGTGTTCGAACACAGAAATCCCGCATACGATTCAGTCCTACAGATACAAGAAAACCCTTCCCTCAAAAAGAGGAAAGGGTGTTTCTTTTTCGTCGATTGACGAGGCTGTGTGCCTATCTTACTTTGAGATAGCGCCGCTGGGACATGCGTCAGCGCAAGTACCACACTCGGTGCACTCATCGGGGTTGATAGAATAGATGTCGCCCTCAGAGATTGCTCCTACGGGGCACTCGTCGATACATGTACCGCAAGCCACACAGTCGTTACCAATTACGTAAGCCATAGTCTTATTAAATTAAAAATTAATAATAAATAATGTATTATTCTCTGTTTTGCGTGAGCAGCGTGGGTTGGGTGTTTCCACTTGTTCCCATCTTCTCGCTTTAACCTGTGCCTAAACACTTGTTACGATGCAAAGGTAATCAATTTTAGTTAATATAGTATCATTTTTCGATTCTTTTTTCGCACTTTATCATCAAAAATAGTGATTTATGCAATATTTCCACGTTTTATGCGTTATTTACGTGGTATCGACGAATACCGTAGTAAAGAAGATGAAGCGATTATTATTTCTTTCTGCCATGTGGTTTTGCGTGTTGATGGCTATAGCCCAACCCCGCAAGGTGCAGCATCGGCCGTATCTTGACGACCGTCGTCTGCACTATGGCTTTTTGCTGGGCTTTCACATGCAAGATCTTGAAATGTCCAACAACGGCTACGTGGATCCTGCCACAGGTGAGAGGTGGTATGCCGACGTTGACAATTACAATCCGGGCTTTAACGTGGGCGTGCTGGCTGAACTGAAATTGCACAACCATTTGTCGCTCCGTGTTACGCCTACGCTTTATTTCGGTCAGAAACGTATGTGGATGCATGAGCAGACCTTGGGGCGCGACACCACACAGGTGCTCAAGAGTACCTACATCTCAGTGCCAATCAACATAAAGTTTGCTGCTCCTCGATACAATAATTTCCGTCCGTATTTCATGGCAGGTGTGGCTCCCACCATCGACCTTACCACCCGTAAGCATGGGGCATACCGACTTAATTCTGCCGACTGTTACCTGGAGGTCGGTATGGGTTGTGACATCTACCTGCGCTATTTCAAGCTCATTCCCGAACTTAAGTTCTGCTTTGGTTTGGCTGATATGCTCAATAAGAACCGCACCGATCTCATCGACGGAGGCCTTATGAAGTTCACTGAAGCGGGCAATCGTGCACGAAGCAAGCTGATTGTGCTAAGCGTTTACTTTGAATAATCCCCCAAAATGAACGACCCCTCCCCAGCCCTCCCAGGGGAGGGAGCACAAAGTCACATTAAGTACCCCAAAATCGCGAGGGGGAATAAAAACGAAGCCTGCTCATCCACTCAGAGCAGGCTTTGTTTATGTATTTCTTCTTTCTTCTCTTTTCTCTTTTTTTACTTTAGCTTTGCCAAGGTTTCCTTGATGCGTCGCATAGCCTCCACGATGTTCTCGTCGCTGGTGGCATAGCTCATGCGGAAGCACTCAGGGCTACCGAAGGCATCACCGCCTACTGTGGCTACGTGACCCACCTCAAGCAGATACATGGCCAGGTCGGTGCTGTTGTTGATGACGCGGTCGCCATCCTTCTTGCCGAAGAAGCTGCTGCACTTGGGGAAGAGGTAGAAGGCACCCTGAGGATCGTTCACCTCAAGACCGGGAATCTCCTTGGCCAACTTCACGATGAGGTTCTTGCGACGCTCGAAAGCCACGCGCATATCCTCTACACACTGCTGGTCGCCTGCAAAAGCAGCCTCTGCAGCCTTCTGGCTTACAGAGCAGGGACCGCTGGTGTACTGACCCTGCAACTTGTTGCAGCCCTTCACAATCCAGTCGGGAGCAGCGATGAAACCGATGCGCCAGCCAGTCATGGCGTATGCCTTGCTTACGCCGTTGATGATGACAACGCGGTCCTTGATGTCGGGGAACTGAGCCATGCTGGCGTGCTCGCCCACATAGTTGATGTGCTCGTAGATCTCGTCGGCAATGACGATGACGCGCTCGTGCTTGAGCAGTACGTTCTTCAAAGCCTCCAGCTCCTGCTTGCTGTACACCGAACCGGTGGGGTTGCTGGGAGAGCAAAGTATGAGGGCACGTGTCTTGTCGGTGATGGTAGCCTCCAGCTGCTCGGGCGTAATCTTGAAGTCAGCCTCAATCTTAGCCTCTACGAATACGGGAGTGCCTTCTGCCAAGAGTACCATCTGGGGGTAGCTTACCCAGTAGGGGGCAGGGATGATGACCTCGTCGCCGGGGTTGATGAGAGCCATGATAGCGTTGCAGACACTCTGCTTGGCACCATTGCTGCAGAGAATCTGGCCGGGCTGATAGTCAAGTCCGTTCTCATTCTTGAGCTTATTGACGATAGCCTTCTTCAACTCGGGGTAACCGGGTACGGGAGAGTAGCGGCTCCAGTTCTCCTCGACTGCCTTGATGGCAGCTGCCTTGATGTGGTCGGGAGTGTTGAAGTCGGGTTCACCCACGCTCAGGTTGATGACATCAACGCCTTGCGCTTTCAATTCGCTACTACGCTGGCTCATGGCAAGAGTGGCACTGGGAGCCAAGCGGTTCAGTCTTTCTGATAATACTTCCATTGTATTTAAATTATTGTTTTTTGTTTTTTTTCTTCTTAGATCTTGTGTCCCATACGCAGGCGCTTTGTCTCAAGATAGCGCTCGTTGTAGCGGTTGGGAGGTATGACGATGGGTACGTTCTCCACGATTTCCAATCCATAGCCCTCCAGACCAACACGCTTGATGGGATTGTTGGTGATGAGGCGTATCTTGCCCAATCCCAGTTCGCGCAGAATCTGTGCGCCCACGCCATAGTCGCGCTCGTCGGCCTTGAAGCCGAGGTGGATGTTGGCATCTACGGTGTCCTCACCCTGCTCCTGAAGTTTGTAGGCGGCAATCTTGTTCATGAGTCCGATGCCGCGTCCCTCCTGCATGAGGTACACCACGGCACCCTTGCCCTCACGGTCGATGAGTTGCAATGCCTGGTGCAGCTGCTCTCCACAGTCGCAGCGCTGACTTCCGAAGATGTCGCCCGTGGCACAACTGCTGTGCATGCGAACCAGCACGGGTTCGTCGGCTTTCCAGTCGCCCTTGATGATGGCGATGTGCTCCAATCCGTTTGATTTCTGACGGAAGGGTATGATGCGGAAGTGTCCGTATGCGGTAGGCAGGTCGGCCTCCTCGCCTCTCTCCACCAGCGACTCCAGTTGCAGGCGGTAGGCTATAAGGTCCTTGATGGTGATGATGCGCATGCCATGCTTCCTGGCTACCTCGCGCAACTCGGGCATACGTGCCATCGTGCCATCGGGATTCAGTATCTCGATGAGTGCGGCAGCGGGGTTCAGTCCCGCCAGGCGTGCCAGGTCGATGGCTGCCTCAGTATGTCCGGCACGGCGGATGACGCCCTTGTCCTGAGCGTAGAGTGGGTTGATGTGTCCGGGCTTTCCAAAGGCAGAAGCCTTGACGTTAGGGTCGGCCAGGGCACGTATGGTGGCGGCACGGTCGTGAGCACTCACACCGGTGGTGCAGCCTTCGAGCAGATCGACGGTAACGGTGAAGGGAGTACCCAGCATGGAGGTGTTCTCCTCCACCTGGTGGGGGAGCTCCAGTTGCTTGGCACGGCTGATGGTGATGGGTGCGCACAGCACGCCACGTCCCTCTTGCAGCATGAAGTTCACCTTCTCGGGTGTGATCATCTCGGCTGCCATGATGAAGTCACCCTCGTTCTCGCGGTCCTCGTCATCCACTACGATGACGAACTTACCTTGACGGAAGTCCTCGATGGCGTCTTGGATATGTTTTAACTGTTCGTTCATATATCTTGATTGTCTATGATTTCGTTATTGGTTGCTGGGGTTTGTGGGCCTTCCGGGCCTTCTTCCGGGTTATCCGAGCCATCCAGTTTCTCCAGTTTCTCCGGGTTTTCCGGATATTCTGGTTTTTCTGAGAGAACCAGGTCATTCCGGCTCTTACTGAAGAGTCCTTTAATGAACCCAAGTATAGAAAACCTCTTGATTTGCTTCCACAGTTTCTTGATGGGCAGCGTGTAGCCCTCGATGTTGAACATCGTAGAGTCTTTGTTTGACTTGTAGGCCAGGAAGGCTCCGATGGGTGCCAGTACCATACTGCTCAGCCATACTCCAAAGGTGCTGTCCCAGTCGCCCGTCTTGGCCATCTTCTCACCGCTCACGTTGATGATGTAGTAGAAGATGAAGATGAGCACGCTCACCACCACAGGCATTCCTAAGCCTCCCTTTCGGATGATGGCGCCCAATGGCGCTCCGATGAAGAAGAATATCAGACATGCCACGCTCAGGGTGAATTTCTTGTGCCACTCAATCTTGTGCTTGCGCAAGCTGGCATTGTCTGCGTCTGATGTCATGGCGCGAAACTCATACTCGCTCTGCAGCATGTGGGCCTTGTTGGTGGCGTTGCGCCATATCTCTTGTTTCTTGCCGTTTGATATCTTGGCCATGACCGAGTCGAAAGGCATCTGCTGGGGCACGGAGGCCACTATCTTGGCTGAGTCCTTGAAGTGGAAAGGTAGGTCGCGTTGCAGGGTGGATTGCCTGTTGTTGTCGTAGATGGCATGCCCGGTGCTGTCAATCAGTTGCGTCAGCGAGTCGATGCCCAGGGTGATGGAGTGTATGTCCTTAGTGGCTGCGTCGCCCGAGAACAGGTTGGCATCCATCACGCTGAAGTTGTCGTCGAATGCAATCAGATCGACCTCCTTGCGGAAGGTCTCACGCATGTAGGGCACCGATGCCCTCATCATCTCGCCTCCCTGCGAGGTCATGTTCTGGAATCGTTCTCCACCATAGAGCGTGAGCTTGAGGTGCATGCGGTCTTCTGTGCTTTGCAGTCTTCCCGAGTCTGCCAGTACAATCTGCACATCCTCATAACCTCCTGTCATACTGTAAATCATGATGCCGTAGAGCATGCCCGTCTTGGGGTCTTTATGCTCAATGAACAGGTTGTAGCCGGGAATCTCGTTATAGAAGCGTCCCTCAGGTATCTCCAGTTCGGGCGATTTCTGCTTCATACTCCACACCAAGGCGCCAAGTTGCTTGGTGGCTTCGGGCGTGACCTTGTTCTGGAAGAAATAGCTGCCCACGCAGAGCACCATGACGAAAATGAAGATGGGTTTGATGATGCGGAACAGGGAGATGCCCGCTGCTTTCATTGAGAGCAGTTCCAGTCGCTCGCCAAAGTTTCCGAAGGTGATAAGTGCTGCCAGCAGTATGGCAAGTGGTAGTGAAAGGGGCACCAGCGTAAGCGTGGCATACCAGAAGAACTGTGCCAGCACATCGGTCGAGAGTCCTTTTCCGATAAGGTCGTTGACATAACGCCAGGTGAACTGCATCAGGAAGATAAAGAGGCATATAAAGAAAGTGCCCGCAAAAAGTTGCAGGTAGGCTTTCAGTAGATAGATATCAAGCTTCTTCATCAATTTCATGTGCGCGCGTAAATAAAAGTTGTGCAAAGGTACGACAAATTATTCATAATTCGCCTTTCGTTATTGGTGTTTCAACCCCTCAAAAGCTTTTTTTTGCATTTTTTTTGCATTTTTTTGTTTTTTTTCTTGCACGGTTCAAAAAAATGCACTACCTTTGCACCCACAAAACAAAAGATGGCGGGGTAGCTCAGCTGGTTAGAGCGCATGATTCATAATCATGAGGTCCCGGGTTCAATCCCCGGCCCCGCTACAAAGAAGGTAACCGAATGGTTACCTTTTTTCGTTCCAATACAATTTGTAATTCACAATGCACAGTTCATAATTCACAATGCACAATTCATAATTGACTCCGTCGAGCTCTTCGACCTTCACAATTGGCTGCGCGATGTCGTGATTGAGCGAGGTTTAGTTGATTTTATTGCTTACGCAAGTAATCATAGCTTTGCAGAAATCATAAGGCTCCGCCAGTCATGAAAATTTCTTCAAATAGATTTCCTCCTATAGATTTCTAGCCGTAGGCTATAAAAAAGACCTACTTATTGCTTATGCAATTCATCCATAACATCGCGCCAGCCAGTTGTGCATTGTGAATTATGCATTGTGAATTAAAAAAAACGTACAAACCAGCTTTTTTTCATGTTCGAAATCGCTCTTTTTGAGCATTTTTATTCATATATGCTATAACTATCTATCGTATTGCCTATTAGTTTGTACCTAATTGATACCCATTTAGTACCCACCTTACTCCCACTTCGAGTGGGAGGGAAGTGGGAAGGAAGTGGGAGGGAAGTGGGAGGCAACCCGTAGGAAGACCGAATTTTCGCTGTATTCTCGGTGTATTCTTCGCGTAAGTAGTTTGGGGTGTGTTCGTGTGCTGAACAATGTTTACAAACTGCATGGAATTTGAGTTTCGGAAACCATGAGAATATGGGCATGGATTATGGGCCGTGTGACAAAAATATAATTGGTAAAGGATAAAAAGTGCGAAAAGCTTGCATAAAAGGATTTTTGTTTGTACTTTTGTGTACCAATTAACTTATTCATTATGTTTACCATGAATCGATATTTTGTGTTATTTGTTTCGCTATTCCTCTCAGCCATGGCTTCTGTGGCTCAGCGAAGTGATAAAACCCTGAAGGATGGATGGCGCTTTCACCAAGGTGACGTGAAGGGTGCCGAAGACATCGACTTTGATGACTCGAAGTGGGAACGCATCTGTGTGCCTCATGACTGGGCCATCTACGGCCCCTTTGACCGCAGCCATGACTTGCAGAAGGTGGCTGTGAAGCAGAACGGCGAAAGTGTAGCAACCTGGAAGACAGGACGTTCGGGCGGTTTGCCATGGGCCGGTATAGGGTGGTACAGACGTGTGCTGCGTGCTGACGAACTGGGGCTTCAAGGTGGGCACTCAGGCAATGAGTCATCTACTCTTGCACAGTTAGGCGATGGGGTGGTATCCCTGCAGTTTGATGGTGCCATGAGCGAGGCTCACGTTTATGTCAATGGTAAGGAAGCCATCTTCTGGCCCTATGGCTACAATACTTTTCATGTGGATATAACAGGATTGCTGAACAAGGACGGAAAGGACAATGTGCTGGCTGTCAGACTGGAAAACCGTGAACAAAGCCATCGTTGGTATCCCGGTGCCGGACTATACCGCAATGTGCATCTCATTACCACTCAAGAGGTTCGCATACCCGTGTGGGGAACCTATGTCACCACCCCCCATGTGGAGAAGGACTATGCCACCGTATGCCTGAAAGGACGTGTGGCAGGTTCTGTGGGCAAGAAGGTCAAGGTGGTGACTCGCATCAAGGATGACAAGGGCGTGGAGAGAGGCATTCAAACCACCGACCTTGCCAACATTACGCCCATCCCCTCGGGACAGCAGGCGGGCGAACAGCAGTTCCAGCAGAACTTTATACTTCAGAACCCAGCATTGTGGAGCCCACAAAGTCCTGTGCTGTATTATGCAGAGAGTCAGGTCTATCTTGAAGATAAACTGGTAGATACATACACCACGCGCTTTGGCGTGCGCAGCATCGAACTGGTGGCAGAGAAGGGTTTCTTCCTCAACGGCGAGCCTACCAAGTTTCAGGGTGTCTGTCTGCATCACGACTTAGGTGCTTTGGGAGCCGCCATCAGCCAGAGTGCCATCCGCCATCAGCTGACTATGCTCAAGGCAATGGGTTGCAATGCCATCCGAACCAGTCATAACATGCCCGCCCCTGAGTTGGTGGAGCTATGCGACGAGATGGGCTTGATGATGATGGTGGAACCCTTCGACGAGTGGGACGTGGCCAAGTGCGCTAACGGCTACCACCGGTTCTGGAACGAGTGGGCAGAGAAGGATATGGTGAACATGCTGCGCCATTATCGCAACAATCCCAGCGTGGTGATGTGGAGCATCGGCAACGAGGTTCCCACACAGGGCAAGAAGGATGGCTACAAGATGGTGGAATTCCTGCAAGGCATCTGCCACAGGGAGGATGCTACGCGTCCTGTGACATGTGGTTTGGACCAGGTGTGGACGGTGCTGAGAAACGGATTTGCTGCCACGCTCGATGTGCCTGGCTTCAACTATCGCACGCAATACTATCTGGAGGGTCACGAGAAGTTGCCCCAGGGCTATCTGCTGGGCAGCGAGACAGCCAGCACGGTGAGCAGCCGTGGCACGTACCACTTCCCCGTGAAGCTTGCCAAGGGTGCCATACACCCCGACAACCAGTCGTCGGGCTACGACGTGGAGGCTTGCTCGTGGAGCAATGTGCCCGACGAGGACTTTGCCCTGGCCGAGGATAACGAGTGGGAGATAGGCCAGTTTGTATGGACAGGCTACGACTATCTGGGTGAGCCTTCACCCTACGACACCGATGCATGGCCCAGCCACTCCAGCGTGTTTGGCATCATCGACCTCGCCTCATTGCCCAAGGACCGTTACTATCTCTACCGTTCGGTATGGAACACCCAGGAGCACACCTTGCACGTGTTGCCTCACTGGACGTGGCCTGGTCGTGAGGGACAGGTGACTCCCATCTTCGTCTATACCGATGCTCCTGAGGCAGAGCTGTTTGTCAACGGCAAGAGCATGGGCCGCCAGAAGAAGCTTGCCAAGGCAGAGGCAGAGGCTTTGAAGGGCAAGGATGAGTTCTGGTTGCAGCGTCGCTACCGCCTGATGTGGAACGATGTGAAGTATGAGCCAGGCGAGGTGAAAGTGGTGACCTATGACAAGGCTGGCAAGAGAATGGACGAGAAGGTGCTGCGCACGGCAGGAAAGCCTTACGCAATCAAGTTGAATGTGGAGAATGCCGCATCGCTGAAGGCTGACGGAGAAGACCTGGCTTACGTCACCGTGAGTGTAGTGGATAAGGATGGCAATCCTTGTCCTGCAGCCACCAACTTGGTGAATTTCAAGGTGAAGGGAGCCGGCACGTTCCGTGCAGCTGCCAATGGCGATGCTACCTGTCTTGACCTCTTCCATCTGCCTCAGCATCACTTGTTTGCCGGACAATGTACTGCCATCGTGCAGAGTGGAAAGGCTGCTGGCAATGTAACACTTGAGGCATCTGCCAAAGGCCTGAAGACGGCTAAGCTGACCCTTAAGGTGGAATGAAGGCACAGGTGCAGGACGAGTATATGGACTGGCCTGTTCCCGCAGGTCCTATCTGCGAGATGAACTACAGTCCTGACCAGACGTGCTTCCAGCTGTGGAGTCCCAAGGCCAGGTCGGTAGAGGTGAGGCTCTATGACCAAGGCGAGGGTGGCGACGTGGCGAGAATGTCTTGTGGACACATACACCACATCTTTCTGGATAAGAACGAGGACGGCACGTTCGGCGGAGTAATAAATGGTGACCTCAAGGGTTGCTTCTATACCTTTGTGGTAAAAGACGAAAACGGCAATCTGCTCAACGAGACACCTGGCATCTTTGCCAAGGCGGTAGGCGTGAATGGCAAACGTGCACAGATACTGGATCTCAGTACCACTAATCCCAAAGGGTGGGCGAGTGACGTCAAGCCCGTCTTGGTGCATCCACAAGATGCTGTCATCTATGAGATGCACCATCGCGACTTCAGCGTCGATGCGTCAAGCGGCATGCTGCACAAGGGCAAGTATCTGGCTCTGACAGAGCACGGTACGACCAACGGACGAGGCGAGAAGACGGGCATCGACCATCTGGTGGAACTGGGTGTGACGCACGTGCATCTGTTGCCCAGCTTCGACTATGGCAGTGTGGACGAGGCAAGGCCCGACACTCCGCAATACAACTGGGGGTACGACCCTCTGAACTACAACGTGCCCGAGGGCAGCTACAGCACCAATCCTTATGAACCAGCCGTGCGCATCCGTGAGTTCAAGCAGATGGTCATGGCACTGCACAAGGCTGGCATCCGTGTGGTGATGGATGTAGTCTATAACCATGTCTTCGACTTGAAAAACAGCAACTTCGAGAGGACTGCCCCAGACTACTTCTTCCGCTGGAACCATGATGGCACACCGGCCAACGGTTCGGGTTGTGGCAACGAGACGGCCTCTGAGCGACCGATGATGCGTAAGTTCATGATAGAGAGTGTGCTCTATTGGGCCACGGAATACCACGTCGATGGTTTCCGCTTCGACTTGATGGGACTGCACGACATAGAGACCATGAACGCTATCCGCAGCGCCGTCAATAGCGTGGATCCTTCCATCCTCATCTACGGAGAGGGTTGGGCGGCATCCACCCCGGGATACGATGCCACGAAGCTGGCCATGAAGGCGAACGTGGCATCGATGCCGGGAGTGGCAGTCTTTGGCGACGAGATGCGCGACGGTCTGCGTGGTGCCTGGTATGACGACAAGAAGGGCGGTTTCCTTATAGGGCTTCGCGGTTATGAGGAGAGTGTGAAGTTTGGATTGGTGGGTGCAAGTGCCTGTGGTGGTGTAGATGTGACAAAGGTCAACTACAGTAAGGAGTTTTGGGCGGGTGAGGCTTGTCAGATGATTTCGTACGTGAGTTGTCACGATGATATGTGTCTGGCCGACTGCATCAACGTCACGCTTATGGCAAGGCGTGGCAGGAAGAAGAGCGCCGAGGCTCATGGGGCAGAGTGTGTCCGTTTGCAGAAGTTGGCTTATGCTGCCGTGTTCGCCAGTCGTGGCATTCCTTTCATCTGGTGTGGCGACGAGATCATGCGTGACCGCAAAGGGGTGCATAATTGCTACAACTCACCCGATTCCATCAATGCCATCCCATGGAGGCTGAAGGGAGAGCATAGGGACGTGTTCGACTACCTCAAACAGCTCATCTCGCTTCGCAGGCAACTGAGGTGGTATGATAAAGGAGAGTACGTCTTTCTGCCGGTAAAGGGCCACAATATCATAGCCTTGCTTTCATCTGGCATAGTCATCATCCTCAACAGCAACCGCAGAACCATCACGCAGGAGATTCCCGAAGGGGTGTGGCAGATTGTGAGTTGGAGCGACCGTCCACCCCTGCCTGTTTCAAGGATTGGTTTGCCTACCTTCAAGGGCAGTTCGCTGAAGGTACCTGCACAAAGTGCCCTCATACTCGTTGAGCGTAGTTGAAGATGGTCTTCCTCCTTGCGTTTTGTGGGCGCACATAGAGTGAAGACAGAAGGAAGTCTGCTGTTTTTCCGTTAAAACTGCGTTGTTTGTCTGCTAAATGTCTGCTATGACTCCGCTATGACTCTGCTATGACTCTGCTATTCCTCTGCTATATAGCAGACAAATAGCAGAGAAATAGCAGACAAATAGCAGATAATTAGCAGACCTTTAGCAGAACCACAGCGGAGGATTAGCAGAACCACAGCAGAGGAACACCCTTGTTTCGGCTCACGGAAAGTACTTGACGTAGGCGAAGAGTAGGCGAACAATAGGACAACAATGGATTCAGATGAGTCTAAAGTGAGGAATGTGGACACATTGCCGTGTGGTGCTCGAATGGGCAGAAGAATTGTGTATTGCGCATGCTGTTATTTGCCATATTTTACACTTTTCTGCTAAGTTTTATGAAAAAATGAGGAAATTCCAGAAATAATTGGGCAAAAATTTGCATAACCGCTTTCCTTTCTTTAGTTTTGCGCCGTCAAAATAAAACGTGCCTTGTCAGGAGGCTATGACATCTAAAACATTGTGGAAACAAAAACAATCAATAATCCCATGAGAAAAATAGTACTATCCTTAGCAACCATTCAGTTATCATGAAGCAAAACAAACTCATTGTGTTTCTTATGTCACTATTCGTAGTGACGTCGGCCAGCGGCCAGGTAAGTCTCTCTGGCCTGGATAATGATTCGGCCGACAGCCTGCAGAAGTGCAGCATCCGCTATTTCACTCCCGGCAAGGGAGGCAGAGGCAAGGTATGGGATTTCTCCCGCAAGCTCAGTTCCTGGGCATCCTCACAGGTGATATTCCTGAAGGACAGCACCGGCGTGGTGTCAGTCGTCGAGCCAGGAAAGATAAGCCACTATCACGCAGCTCCCGACACCCTTGTCCTCATAGGCAGCGAGTCGCCCCTGCAGGAGCGTGAGTACGTCAGGACGAAACTCTCCAAGGTGTTCCCCCTTGCCTATGACGACTCAGTGAGAAACCGTTTCAGGTGCGAGGGCATGTATTGCGGCAACCATCCGTTCCGCGAGGTAGGCACCACGCTGGTCAAGGTGGATGCGGAAGGCTCGGTAGTGCTTGCCGAGAACGACACCGTGAGGAACGTGAAGCGCGTACACACTATCGATACCTATTCCGTGTGCATGGACCTCAGCAGGGAAGCCCTCGACACGGCCAGGCTTACGCAGGTCATAGATGAACGCTATGAATGGTATCTCCCAGAATCGCAGTACCCCATCTTCGAGAGTGTGACAAGCACCACTTACAGCAACATGGATGCCATAGGCACCACCAAGTATGCCTTCTGCAACCTGCCCGAAGACATGGCTGCCTATTACATCACCGAGGCAGAGGAGGACGAGGAGGAGACGGAAGAAGACGACAACTCGTTCGACGAGGAGACAACGGAGCCAGACATCATCCGCTACAAGGTGGAAACCAGCGGTGGAGTGATAAGGCTGTCCTATGAGCTTGACGAAGAAGCCACGATAACGACCATCGTGGCAAGCCAGATGGGTATGACATACAGGCACAGGACATGGAGCCAGCAGGCAGGTCTGGGATATACCGCCCAGATAGACTGTAACGGCCTTCGTCAGGGAACCTACATTCTGTATATCAATGTGAACGGGAAGATATATAGCGAGAAGATAAGGCTGTAGTCACGAAGCACATGCCTAGTATCATAGAAGTCTAAACAAAGAAAACCACGAAAGATAATGAAAACAAAGAACGGAAAGCAGCTGCTTATGCTGCTCCTTCTTCTGCTGTCATCGCTTATGTCGTTCGGTGACGACGTGCAGGAGAAGCTCAACCTGGACTACTTCAGGACACCGGAGGCAGCAGCCTTCAAGAAGTACGGAGAGGAATCGGTGAACGAATACACAGGTACGGCAGACATCTCAGTGCCCCTCTACACCATAAAGAGCAGGGACATAGAGATACCCCTTGTGCTGCGCTATGATGCGTCCGGCATCAAGGTGGAGCAGGAAGCCTCATGGGTGGGGCTCGGATGGAACCTGATGGTGGGAGGATGCATCAACTATGTGTGTGCGGGGGCGAAGGACATGTATTGTACCCCTTATATTTCCAGTGAATACTGTACGGAATATCTGACATCTGATTTTGGAGAATATACCTTGGACAAAGCAATGGAGGCCGGGGTATATAAATTTGGCACAAATCAACCCCAATATTGGTCTCGTATTCTATACTATACATACAATCCCAATGAGACCTCCAACTGGATGGCAAAACTACCGTTCAGCCCCCATAGTTTTGTGAAGTCATATAAAGATCATTTTTCTGGATACAGGGGGGAAATGAATCAGTATGTGGAAATGGGATTTGGTGAGCGAGATTTCTATTCCGTCAATGTCATGGGCAAGTCTTTTATGTTTTTCATTGACCCATTCACCCTGAAAGTATTTAAAATCGGAAAGGCAGGCGAAGAGTTCATGGTCATTCCTGAATACTACGGAATTTGCAGAAAGGGTGTTGGTAACCAGCCGGATGTTGACAAATGGAAAATAAAGGATTCCGACGGGTACAGCTACTATTTTTCAGTAGGAGATAATCTTTGTGACAGGGTAACGAATTATAAGTCTTGTTGGTATCTCACTAAGATAGAGACTCCTTTGGGAGAAATAGTTGAACTAGAGTATAGCGAACAGACAAAGGAACCACGCCAAACATTATATGAAGCATTAAAAAAGTCCTTTCTACATGAATACGGAGCATTTTGCTGTCACAAGGCTTCCCAGGATGGCTACATTCGATTTCTGCAGAACGAAAACTCGAATATGAAAGTGAAAAGTCATTATCTCAGCAAGATACGTACTAAAAACCAGTTAATAACTTTTGTGACAACTGACGACAATAAATGTAGTGGGAAGAAGTTGGATGCCATAAAGGTTGATTATGATAACGGTTCTACGATGACAAATATAAAAACCATCAAATTTTCGTATGGTTCTTTTGGACATACTAAAGTCGGTGGAAACTATGCACCCAATGACCGAAGTTACAATTCAGAAGACAGGCTGAAGCTGAACAGCGTCAGCGAGATTGCATCTTCAGATACATTTACTACCAGCTTCTATTATAACGAAACCATATTGCTTCCATCAAAAAGGTCATGTGCACAAGACTATTGGGGGTACTATAACGGACAGGAAAACAACGTTCCATACCGTGGGCATTCTTTGATACCGACAACAAGTAGGTTTATGTCATCCAGATATTCCGATAGAGTGAGTGATATAAATGGCGCTGACAGATTCAGCCGTGGTGAGTATATGCAAGCAGCCATGCTGAATAAGATAGTGTACCCTACAGGAGGATACACCACCTATGAATATGAGGCCAACAGTATCCTTGTGTCGGATTTTACCCTGACAGAGAAATACAGGGAGAAAAGATATGATGCGTCGGTTTCCGTGTCAGCGTCTTGCGCCAGCTCACCTTATGGACCTGTGTACAATGATTTGTTGAAAAAGGAGTTCACACTTTCAAAAGAAACTACATTTGAGCTTTTCTATCAGAGCAACGGAGGTGTCAGCAGTTTGTACGGAAAAGACCTGAAAATTGAAATCCGTAAATGGAACGATAACACAAAACTTTTCGACTTGGTGAAAAATACTACGGTAAATTTTGAGATGTCCAGGGACCTTTCATCTGTGCTGCAGGACATAACACACTCTCCCGGAAAGTATTAACTGGGTCTCACAAAGATAAACAACCCGCAGAATTTGGAGTATGGTGTTCATTTTTACTTGAATGGTTGGGATAGTGAACAGCTGACGGCTGTTTCCGCAAATGGTAACAGAAACATGCAGTATTCGTTAGAGTGCGGTGG
>JAZLKL010000016.1:0-25810 GCA_045597585.1 Bacteroidaceae bacterium
GAAAATTTAATGCCAAATAAACATGTTTCTTAGAATCTTATTTGCAAGTTTACTCAATTAAATGTACTTTTGCAACGCAATTGGAAGGTGGTACACTTTTCAATTACTAAGTGGTACACTTTTCAATTACCATATACATTCTAAAAAAACTTTGCGTCTTCGCGTTGAATATTTCGCATTTTGGCGTCTAAAAAATGTTTTTGTAATTTTTGGAATTTTTGGTTCTAAAAAAACTTTGCGTCTTCGCGTTTGACCCCCCCCCTGAATCGATGGAGTCGCCCCCATCGACTCATCTTCTCTCCCTTCCTCATCTTTCCTTCCCCACCTCCTCTTCCGTGAAACCAAGGTCTTCAAGAATCCACAGGACGAGGGGACGGGGAAGCAACTGGCTGTAGGGCTTGATGCCGTACTGCTGTAACTGTGTGTCTCTGCTTTTGAGATAGCGACGAAAGGTGGTGGCACTCATACCTACCCATTTTGCAATTTTTGACTTATTAGTAAAGGCTTTGACCATAGTAAAAAGGGGTGGTTTACAGGTTGAATAATTGCTTGTTTTTAACACTACAAAGATAGTGAATTATATTAACATAATCAAAAAGTTTAAGAAAAAATACAAAAAAGAATAATAAAGACTACCAAAGACTACCAAAGACCGCCAGCAGGGTGAAGTAATGTTGTAACTTTGCATCAGAAAATCGGGCTAAGCCCTAATGAAAAGTGAATAGTGAAGAGTGAAAAACACCTCTATAGAGGCTCACGCTAATGCTTTCACAAAGAGTTCTTTAACATTATTATTAACCCAGGACTCCCTCCCCATGTCGCTCTAAACGTGGCATCACCACACAAGCGATTCAGAGGTATAATCCAACCGCTTCCCCCTAAGGGGGACGGGAGGGGGTCCGAACCTGTTGGGTAAACGCCTAAGGCTTCCTCCCAAAACCCAGCAGTTGTAATTCATAGCCCCCCTAACCCCCGAGGGGGATTAAGGCAATGACGAAAATTGAGGACATAATGCTTCGGCTGTCAATTATCAATTGTCAATTATGAATTATGAATTTTGGGAGGTTGCCATTTACAATGGGTAAAGTAAAGACTACCTGGCTCCTGCCCGGTCATAGTGGCCGCGCTTGCAATCATGAGGACATCTACACCAAGCAGGACCGCAAGACTGGCAAGGTGTACAGTGTCAAGGTGTGCAACCCCAACGAGGACTGGACTGAGCAGCAAGAGAAGAGCCGTAGCCAGTTTGGCGCGCTGAGCTCTGCGCTGAGTGCCTGGATCAAGGAGAACCGCACCAAGGGTAGCGAGGACTACAAGAAGGTTAAGGCCACCTTCGACCGTCAGAATCGCTATGGCACGCTGCGCGGTATGATGATGGCCAAGGGCTATGCCACCATCGACGCACAGGGCAAGGTGACCATCACCGTGGGTGGTAAGGCATCCACCAGCAACGGCGGTAGCAACGGCGGCAGCAACATCGGAGGCGGTGACGATGAGCGCGACTGAAAAAAGGGAGACCCTCCCCCCGCCCTCCCGTAAAGGGAGGGGGCCTCCAATCTTGCTAACGAAAAGTGAGAAGTGAAAAGTGAATAATCGGCTGCGCGATGATTTGATGGGACGCAAAGACGCAGAGTTTTTTAGAACCAAAAATTCCAAAAATCTCAAAAACATTCTTCTCTCTTCTCTCTTAATTCTTAACTGAAGTTTCTCATCTTACGGAAGTTATTAGGAAGTTAAGGGAAGTTAAAGGAAGTTAAAGAACTTTTGACGACGGTCAAAAGTAAATGTCCTGCTCCTTGAATGCATATAGCAAACGTATCGTCTACTTTTGACCGCCGCCAAAAGTTAACTTCCTAAGCGACGAAGGAGCGATAACTTCCTTTAACTTCCCAAGCGAAGCGATAACTTCCAAAGTTTCAGCCACCCAAAGGGTGGGAAACTTTAATTCTTAACTATCCATTACCATGCGAACCATTACAATGATTATCTTGCATTGCTCGGCTGTAAAGCCTAATCAGACATCGAGTGCCAAGCAGATTGACCGCTGGCACAAGCAGCGAGGCTGGAAAGGCATCGGCTATCATTATGTGATAAGGCGTGACGGCACTATCGAACTGGGACGTGCCGAGAGCGAGGTGGGCGCACATTGCACAGGGCACAACAAATACTCCGTGGGCATCTGCTACGAGGGTGGTCTTGATGCCAACGGAAAAGCTGCCGACACACGCACCCAGGAGCAGAAGGATGCTATGCTGGCGCTCATCAAGGAACTGCGCACACGCTATCCCAAGGCCATCGTCACTGGCCATAACACCTTTGCCAATAAGGCTTGCCCTTGCTTCAACGCCGAGAAAGAGTATAACTAAAAGCCCCCACCAACCCCCGAGGGGGAGTAAAATGGGTGCAGGCGTAGATATTCTCTCTTCTTTCTTAATTATTCATTTTCAATTACACACCCTTCTTATTCCCCCTCGGGGGTTAGGGGGGCTTACTAAAATCTCTTTATTATGACACCTGAAAACAAGAAACAGCTTTTCAGTTTCCTCTGGAAACTTGCCACCGCCTTGGTGGCTGCCATCGGAACGGCTTTGGGCATTAGCTGCGCATCGAATGCAGGGCTTCTTTAAGAAGCACAAATGCCGTTGGCACACACCATACGCCCCCTTCCATTCCTCGCTGAGGGTTACGGAAGGGGGCGTGAGTTAAATGTGTAAATTACCCGTCATGCTTCGTTGTGGCTAATACTCCTTTTCCACCAGCGTGAAGGTGTGGCCACATTTGGGGCATCTATATACCTTCTCTATCTTGCGTAAAAGGACTTCCTCTTTTCTATCATCCTCATCTAAATTGAACGTTTCGTAACCATGGTCAATGGTCTTTATGCACTTGAAGTCTGACTCCTTTATCATTCCGCATTGCTTGCACTTGGTGGGCGTTGGCCTTTGTTCATCAATCACCGTTAATATTAATACAAATACCGATGCAATAACCCATCCCAATATTGGCTTATCGTTTACAATGCTTACCACAAGACCTAGTACGGGTGCCACCATTATCCATACGGAAAGGCATCTCAAAAGAAAATGTAGTCTTTTTCTCATTTTTTTCTTTTTGCAAAGTTAATAAAAATATCTATCAAAATGGCTATTATACCATTATTTACTAAAGTTTCCCATCTTAAGGAAGTTATTAGGAAGTTAATGAAGTTAAAGAAGTTAAAGGACGAATGTCCTGCTTCTTGAATGCATATAGCAAACGTATTACTTTTGACCGCTGTCAAAAGTCCTTTCGCTCAGCGTGCCTTTAGGCCGATGCTTTGCTCGCAAAGAACTTCCTAAGCGACGGCGGAGCGATCGCTCGGCATCCCGTTAGGGTGACGCTTCGCACAAAGTGCAGAAGAACTTCCCTTAACTCCCTTTAACTTCCTAAGTTTCAGCAGCCCAAAGGGGTGGGAAACTTTAATAACCTTATAACCTTACAAGGAGCTTTGCTCCGGCCTTATAACCTTATAACCTAAATTTTTGATAAACCATTCGAAAAAATTTGCAAAACGAATAAAAATTTTGTATCTTTGCAGACAGATAACGATAGCATGGAGATAGAAAAACCAAGTGGTTTTTCTACTATTTTCCTCCAACCAGAACGCTTTCAGCGCACAATTGGCTTACGTCTGGCTTACGTCAAAACACGTAAGCCAGACGTAAGCAAAGCGTGTTCATCCCGAGTGCAAGCCGTAAGATCACAGAAGTATCACCGAAGAAAATTCAATTCTTGCTGCATATAGGCAGAAAAATTGACAGAAAGATAGCCAAAGATCAGCGGGAGGGGCTGAGATTTCGGAATGCCGGAAAACCGGGATACCGCTGCTTCAGCCTTTCCTGAGCGACAGCCCCTTCTCTCCAGCGAGGAGGGCGGCAATCATCTCTTAATATTCCTCAAGAACCAGCCGTGGACGTACAAAAGGTAGAAGGGAAGGCAAAGACCCACCAGAATGAGAGCCACCAGATAACAGACGGAAGATTCGATGCTGCTTGCCACACAAGGCAAGAAGAAGCCGACACACAAAGCACACTCCATGGTAAGCTTGTAGGTGCCTTGTGCACTACCACGGTCGGTATGCTTGGAGACGACGGTGAAGAAGCTCTGCAAACGGGCAGAGACATTGCCCAGGCCATAACCGCTCAGGCCTGCAGCCACATGGGTGAGATCGACGTCATCCTGCGTGGAAAGGAGCAGGAACGCCGCTACAAGGGCACCTAAGCCCGTGACCACCTCGGCACGGATGTCGGCACGGTAGAACACCCCGAAATGGGCCACGATGGAAGCCAGCATGCCCACAAAGAGATAGACATAGAAAAGCGGGTTCATATTGAGCGCCATCTCCACCCCCACGCTCATGGCGACAGGGAAAAGGAGGAACACCAGGGGACTGCACTTGCGCAGCCAGAAGCGATCCATACTAAACACCTTGTTGCGCAAAGGAGCCCGGAAAGGCACCTTGAGGCGGATGATGCAATACACGGCAAGGACGGCACAGACCACAGGCAGATACTTGAGGTACATCCAGTACTGAGGCTGCAGGGCGAGAATACCTAAGGCAGGCCCCAGACCCAGGGCAAAGCGACTGATCCAGAAATAGATATAAGCCGCCATATCGCGGCGTTCGCTCACCGTGATGTCGATGAGAATGGTACTGCCAAGGGAGATGTGGAAGAGGGCAAAGGCGGCACCCTGTGCCACTCGGCACAAAGCCACCAGCCAGACGGGAATGTCGAGCGTGGCCACCAAACTGACCGCCACCAGCGACAAGATGGCCCAGAAACACACCTTCTTGCGTCGGTACTTGTCGAGCAGATAACTGCTCACACTGCCCGGCAGAATGAGTCCCACGCAGAAGAGCATCATCGTCCACCCACTCTGATGAAAAGACCCCAGCCCCTGACCAACCATCAAGGAAGGCCAGAGAGGCATGAGCATATACACAAAGGTGCTTACCAACAGGTTGATAAGCATGACATACCAGAAGTTGCGTGAACGAAGGGAGCTGTGAAGGGGCATCGTGTCAGTTCAAGATTCAACAATCAATAGCACTCATTCTCATTGGGGAAATCGCCATTCTTGACGTCGCTGACATACTGACCGACAGCATCGGTGATGGTCTCGGCGAGGTTGGCATAATGGCGAAGGAACTTGGGTTTGAAGCCATCATTGAGTCCCAGCATATCCTGCCCCACCAACACCTGACCGTCGGTAGGACCGGCACCAATGCCAATGATGGGAATGGTGAGTTCACGGCTGACACGCTCGGTGAGCTTGGCAGGAATCTTCTCGAGCACGATGGCAAAGCATCCGGCCTCCTCAAGAAGGTGGGCATCATGGATGAGCTTCTCTGCCTCGGCCTCTTCCTTGGCACGCACGGCATAAGTACCGAACTTATTGATGCTCTGAGGCGTAAGACCTAAATGTCCGCAGACGGGAATGCCTGCATCGAGTATCTTTCTGACGGTCTCAATGATCTCCTCGCCACCTTCGAGTTTCAGGGCATCGCAATGCGACTCCTTCATGATGCGGATGGCATTGGTCACACCCTCGGTAGCACACACCTGATAACTTCCGAAAGGCATATCGCACACCACCAAGGCACGCTTGACGGCACGCACCACGCTCTTGGCATGGTAAATCATCTGGTCAACGGTAATAGGGAGGGTAGTGAAATTACCTGCCATCACATTGCTGGCAGAATCGCCCACCAGGATTATATCCACTCCGGCTCCGTCAATGATGCGAGCCATGGTATAATCGTATGCTGTGAGCATGGCAATCTTCTTGCCCTGCTGCTTCATCTCAATCAAACGGTGCGTCGTAACCTTACGAGCATCCTCTACTAAATATCCTGCCATTGTTAAAATATTTAAAAAACGGGCGCAAAGTTACTACTTTTTGCAATAATTAGCAAATTTTGTTTGTTTTAAAGGAAAAAAATGCTATATTTGCATATCAAACCAGCAAAACAACAAGCGAATGAGTTCGGTAAAAGTATATAAAGCCTCGGCAGGAAGCGGAAAGACCTTCACGCTGGCCGTACAATACATACGACTGCTTATCACCATCAACCCCTTGGAATACCGTCACACCCTGGCTGTCACCTTCACCAACAAGGCCACGGCGGAGATGAAGGACCGCATTCTGGAACAGCTCTACGGCATCAGCCAAGGGTTGAAATCGAGCGACGGATACCTTGAAGCGCTGCAGAAAGAGCTGAAAGAAAACGGGACAGAGATAAGTGACAAGGAAATAAGAAAGCGATGCCAGGATGCCTTGCACTACATCCTGCACGACTACTCGCGCTTCCGCATCGAGACCATCGACAGCTTCTTCCAGTCGGTACTGCGCAACCTGGCTCACGAACTGGGTCTGAATGCCCGTCTGCAGGTGGACCTCAACGATAAGCAGATTCTATCGCAAGCCGTTGACAATATGATTGATGACATACAGATGCCCACGGCTGCAAAGACCGGGAAGGACGAGACCGACGGCCATCCTGCCCAAGGGGTGGGCGCATGGATTGACTCGTATGTGAGGGACGAGATAGAGAATGCGGAAAACTGGGACGTAAGACAGAAGATAAAGAATTTCTCGTCGATAATCTTCAAGGAGGAATACATGCGACGCGACAACGTGTTCCGCCAGCGCATCAACGACGAGAAGCTGCTGAGCGAATACCGCAAGCAACTGTATGCCCTGAAGCAAGCGGCACAAAACGCCATGAAGGAGGTGGCGGAGAGCCTGTGCGACACAATCGACAACTACGGGGAAGACTTTGCAGAAACCATAGCGTATGGCTCATGGATAACCGAATATCAGAAGAATATGAGGGAAGGTAACTATGCCAAAACCTCGATTACGGAGAAGCGAATGGCACAACTGCCTACCCCAGAGGACATGCTGAAAAAAGCACACAAAGGCAACACCACCATCATAGAGAAACTGAGACCCGTAGCCCAGGCGCTGATGAGCGCCGAGGAGCAGCGTTGCGACTACATGAGACTCGTCAACACCATCGACCTATCGCTGCAACACATCAACCCCCTGCGACTGCTGAGCCAGGTAGAGGAAAAGGTGACGGAAATCACCAATGACAGCAACCGGTTCATCCTGGCCAAGACCCCTATCCTACTCTACAGTCTCATACAAGGCAGCGACGCCCCCTTCGTGTTCGAGAAGATGGGTACGCTGTTCCACAACGTGATGATAGACGAGTTCCAGGACACCAGCCAACTGCAATGGGAGATCTTCAAGGTGCTGCTCCTGGAAAACCAGGCATCGGGCGGATCGGACCTCATCGTGGGCGACATTAAGCAAAGCATCTACCGATTCAGGAACGGCGACTGGCGCATACTGAAGAACATAGAAAACGAACTGAAATTCGCTCAAATTGAGTCGAAGCCCCTCGACACCAACTACCGCTCGGACGTCAACGTCATCAAGTTCAACAACACCTTCTTCAAGGAAGCTGCCAAGTTGCTCGGCCCTGAGAACGAAAAAGGCATCACAGAAGAGATATACGAAGACGTGGAGCAAAAGTACCCCGACGACAAGGCAGAGGCCGGCTATGTGCGCATCATGCTCAAGACGGACAAGATGGACGACTGGGAGACCTGCATGCTGGACGACATGTGCGAGCAGATAGACCATCTGCACCAGTTGGGACTACCCTACCACAAGATGGCCGTACTGGTACGTTCACGCACCCACATAGACCAGCTCATCGAACACGTGCACAGCAAGTTGGAGGACGTGAAGATGGTAAGCGACGAAGGCTTCCAGTTGCAAAGCAGCCATGCGGTGAACATGCTCATAGCCGCCTTGCGCGTGCTGTGTTTCGGAGCGCAGGACATCGTATCGGAACGATACCTCATCAAGCAGTATCTGCAAGGACAGAACTGCGATGACGTCAGCATAGAGACATACGCCACGGCCAAGGCAGAGGACGTTCTGCCCAGGGAGTTCGTAAATCGAATCGACGAACTGCGAGAGTACCCCCTCAACGAACTCTGCGAGGAACTGTACCGCATACTGAACATACAGCACATAAAGGGAGAAGACGCCTACATGCTCTTCTTCTTCGACGAACTGTCGAACTACCTCAAGAACGGCATCAGCGACATACACTCGTTCCTGGAATACTGGCAAAGCGACCTGCGCACAAAGAGCATACCGGCATGCCAGGTGGACGGCATCAACATCATCACCATACACAAGTCGAAGGGATTGCAATACCACACCGTATTCATGCCCTTCTGCGACCAGCGCATGGAGGAGGTGAAGAGACACGAGATGCTGTGGTGCGACACGCAGAAGAATCCATACAACACCATGGGCTCGCTCCCCATCAACGGATCCCAAAGCAAGTTTGAACAGTCGGAGTACGAAGACGACTACCGGGCTGAGCAGCTACAACGACGCATAGACGAACTCAACGCCTTGTACGTAGCCTTCACGAGAGCCGAGCACAACCTGTATGTATGGGGAGACAGCACAGGAAATGTCCTTACATACTCCAGCCTGCTTGGCTATACCCTGGACAACTCCATGAGCAAGTTCTGCACCAAGGAAGACAGAGGGGGGAACGCCATCTGGCAATATGGCGAGGTGACCATAGAAACCCGCCGGAACGAAGACGGCAAAGAGAAGGCGAAAGAAAAGAAGGAAGTAAACAGACTGAGCATGCCCAGCAAGGAAGAGGACATTGCATTCCAGTCGTTCGACCGCAAGATGGACTACCGGCAAAGCAACGAGGCCACTCGCTACATACGCGAGCAGAAAGAAGCCCTGCTGGCAGAGCAGAACGGCGAGATGAAGCCACAGTCGGCGCCCAACTACATAGAGCAAGGAAAACTGCTGCACGAGATATTCAGCCGCATAGAGCATGAGCAGCAACTGGGAAAGGTGCTCGACGAATACCGCGACCGAGGCATCATACAGGACGAGAAAGAGCAGCACAGCATCAGGCAACTGATGGAGAAGGCCCTGCAGACGCCTATGGTGCGTCCGTGGTTTGACGGCAGCATGAAGGTGATGAACGAGTGTGAGATAGTGCACCTTGACCCACAGACCGGGATGCAGGTGACACACCGCCCCGACCGCGTGATGAAGAACGACGAGGAGGTGTGTGTGGTGGACTTCAAGTTCGGGCGTCCCAAGCCGGATGAGTACACCACGCAGGTACAAGGCTACATGAAGCTGCTGGCAGCCATGTACCCGGAGTCAAAGGTGAGAGGTTACCTATGGTATGTGTATCAAAACAAAATAGAGGAGGTGGAAACATGTTTCTAAGAGAGGTTGCAAAAGAATTGCTGAAGAGGTTTGGCCACAACATGTCGAACGTAACGGTGGTGTTCCCCGGAAAACGAGCACGACTCTTCATGAACCAGTACCTGGCAGAGGAGAGTGAGCGCCCGGTATGGGCACCCCAGTACAAGACCATCGACGAACTATACAGCGAACTGTCGCCCTACCGCAAGGCCGACACCATCATTACCGTATGCGAGCTATACCGCATCTATGCCAGCATCGTGCCCGATGCCGAACCGCTTGACGAGTTCTACAACTGGGGAGAGATCATCCTGTCGGACTTCGACGACATAGACAAGCACATGGCACCCGCCGAGAAGATCTTCCACAACGTCCACGACCTGCAATCCATCAGCACCGACTACCTCACGGAGGAACAGGAGGAGGCATTAAGGAAATTCTTCAAGAACTTCAGCAAGGAGAGCAACTCGCACATCAAGGAGCAGTTCCTGAGACTGTGGGACATCATGCCCGACCTGTACACACGCCTCAACGAGACGTTGCGTTCGCAAGGACAGCTGTACAGCGGCGCCCTATACAGGGAGGTGTCGGAGCGGCTGAAGGCCGGCGAGGAGATTGACACCCACGACAACATACTGGCTTTCGTGGGCTTCAACATCCTGGACGACTGCGAAGAGTCGCTACTGCGCTACTACCACAACCGTAAGCGTGCCCTCTTCTTCTGGGACTATGACAAGCTATACACCCAGGATGCGCTATGGGAAGCCGGCTACTTCATCAGTCAGAACCTGCGTATGTTTCCCAACGCCTTGCCCGAGGAGAAGTTCGACAACCTGCGCCATCTCAAAGACATCACTTTCGTGGCCACCAGCACCGACAACGCACAATGCCGCTACATACCCAACTGGCTTGAGACACGCGCCCAACAGAAGACTGCGGAGGCAAGGGAAAAGGAGAACGAGACTGCCATCGTACTGGCCGACGAGCACCTGCTGGGCAGCGTGCTGCACAGTATTCCGGCACACATGCCCGACATCATCAACGTCACGATGGGTTTCCCCCTTGTAGATACCCCCGTGTACAGCTTTGTCAACGTGCTGATGTCGATGTTCATCGACGGTTACGAGAAGGCATCGCACAATTACCGCTACACCTTCATGGAGAAGGTAAGAAGGCACCCTTTCTACCAATACATAAAAAATACGGTTGACCTCTCGGCACAAGAGCCCGACTGCCAGACCATGCTGGACAAGCTGCTGAGCATACTTGATGCGGTGAATCTTCACTTCGGAGCCAAGCAGAAACCCGACATCTATGACCAGCTGTACACCGAAGCCATCTTCCAATGCCACCTCATACTGAGCCGTTTCAAACAGCTCACCATGAAGGAGGCACAGGCAGAGGCTACGCTTGCCATCAACCCGTCCACGCTGCGACGCCTGCTCAGGCAGGTGTTCATGAGCACGAGCATACCCTTCCACGGAGAGCCTGCCATAGGCATGCAAATCATGGGTCTGCTGGAAACGCGTAACATCGACTTCAAGAACCTGCTGATGCTGAGCGTGGGAGAAGGCATACTGCCCAAGAAGAGCGACGACAACTCACTCATACCCTACTCGCTACGCGAGTCGTTCGGCCTGACCACCATACGTCACAAAATCAGCGTATTTGCCTACTACTTCTATCGACTTGTGAGCCATGCGGAACACGTTACGTTGGTGTATAACGAGAACAGTTCGGGAGGCACAAGCAACGAGATGAGCCGATTTATGCGCCAGCTGATGGCAGAGACATACCTTCCCATCAAGCACGTGAAACTGATGCCCTCGAACCAAAGGCCCGACAAGGCAGAGAGCCGCTGCGTGGCCAAGAGCGACGAGATGATCAAGATGCTCAAGGAAAAGTATATCAACCAGAATGAGCATCCGCTATCGCCCACAGCCATCAACACGTACCTCAACTGCAAACTGCAGTTCTACTACAAATACGTAGCAGGCTTACGCGTAAAGCAAAACATAGAAGACGGTATCACGCCTGCCTTGTTCGGAACCATCTTCCACGATGCTGCAGAGATGTTCTACCAACACCTCATCAAACAGTATGGCACCACAAGCATCAACGCAGCCATGCTGGAACAGAAACTGGCAGACAAGACGCTATGTATCGACCCATTTATCGACACCTCGCTCATCATCAACTACTTCAAGCCTATAGACGATGACAAGAAGAAGGAGGCAGAGATAGAGAAGATCACCTCGCTAAGCAGCCAGCAGATACGTGAGTACGTAACCAGGTTCTACAAAAAGCCTCAAAACGAGCAGCTGCTAACGGGCATCAACCACATCATACACAAAGTGCTGCTGCAATATCTGCACCAACTTGTAGAATACGACCATGCACATGCTCCCTTCACCATTGAAGCGCTGGAGAAGGACTTCTTCTTCAGCCTGAAGATAGGAGATGGCGAAGAGGTGCTGACAGGAGGACGAATAGACCGTCTGGAACGCGACAAGGACGGAAAACTGGTGGTAGTAGATTATAAGACAGGCGGAAAGATGGAGCCCGTGAATGGCATAAACGCCATCTTTGAGCACAAGTTACAAGCCTGTAGTTACTTCACCCAGACCTTCATCTACGCAATCTGCGTGCAGGAGAAATACAAGGGTGATGCCGTGCAACCTACCTTATTCTATATACACAGAGCCGGAAAGCCCGAAGAATATGACCGCACCCTGCAGATGGGAACGAAAACCAAAAGTACCCCCGTTACCGACATAACCGACTACCGGGAGGAGTTCGTGACACAACTGCAGGAAACCGTGAAGAGTATCTTCTCAAAGGAGACTCCCTTTGAATCGACACAAAACCGTAACAACTGTGGCCATTGCGATTTCAAACAACTCTGTGGGGTAAAAGAAAAAGATCCGAAGGAACACTAAGGAAGCATGCGGAAAATACGGGTCAAAAAGCACGAAAAGCATCCAAAAACACCCGTTTTGCAAGGTATTTTGGGCAAAATAATAGATTTTTTGCATTTTTTTGCCCAATATGTTTGCAGAATTAAAAAAAAGCAGTACCTTTGCATCCGCATTCGAGAAAATGCTGAGGTCTTTGATTTTTTGGAACTGAAGAGAAACAAAAAGCAAGTACTCCTAACCGCATAGCGATAGGGGTCAGACAATGCGGAAATAGCTCAGTTGGTAGAGCATAACCTTGCCAAGGTTAGGGTCGCGAGTTCGAGTCTCGTTTTCCGCTCAGATAAGTCTTTGGAAAAGACAGAAATCTTCTCTTGCCCAGGTGGCGGAATTGGTAGACGCGCACGTTTCAGGTGCGTGTGTCGCGAGGCGTGCAGGTTCGAGTCCTGTTCTGGGCACAAATATCTTCAGAGATTTAGAGTTGGCGAGGTGGCGGAATTGGTAGACGCGCTACTTTGAGGTGGTAGTGTCAATTGCGACGTGTGGGTTCGAGTCCCATCCTCGTCACTCTCAAATCAATGATCATGCGGAAATAGCTCAGTTGGTAGAGCATAACCTTGCCAAGGTTAGGGTCGCGAGTTCGAGTCTCGTTTTCCGCTCTCTTTCAGTTTCAAGATCAAAACAAGGAAGAAGTGCTTATAGCGCTTCTTTTTTTGTGTGTATAGTCAAGGAATCCCCACAAGGACTGAACAATATAGAGTGCAACCCATATTTTGCCTCGCATTATGCATTTTTATATACGAAAAGCTATCGTCGAGCAAACAAAATGCAGCATAAAAGACAAAAAAAGCCAAAAACATTTGGCAGAAACAAAAAAAAGCCGTACCTTTGCACTCGCTAAACGGGAAAGTCCTGTACGGCATGCTCCCTCGGAATCCTCCAGGGCTTGATCGCAGCAAAGGTACTTGGTTGTAGCGGCGCGATATAGTTCGCTTTCCCACCCGCCTCTTTAGCTCAGTTGGCCAGAGCACGTGATTTGTAATCTCGGGGTCGTTGGTTCGAATCCGACAAGAGGCTCAGAAAACGCATTTAGAGAGTTCTACTAAGGACTCTCTTTTTGTTTATTGACAAATTTAATGTGCCAAGCAATCCCCAAAAACAACGCAGTTTTTGCAATATCTTCTTTCGTTTTTTGTTAATATTTATAAAACATGCGCAATCATACGCGCGTATGAGGATTTTTTTGTATCTTTGCGCGCAATTATGGAAGTATTCGATTTCAAAACAGCCAGACAATATGCCATGAGCCTCGGACTGACCGTGGCTTGCACATGGATTGTGAGTTTTTTGATGTTCGCAAGCCTGTTTCCTTCATTGGGAGCACAGTTAGCTTACTTGCTCGGCTTGTCATCCATTCCCCTTGTGGGAATAAGACTGAGACGCTATCGTCAGCAAGAACCCACAATGACAGTTGGAAGATGCTGGTGGGTGTCGTGGTTCACCTTTATGTGCTGCGTACTGCTGACCACTGCAGCACAGTATGCATACCTCGCATGGATTGATGGAGGAAGGTTGTGCAACAGCATCGTCAACATGCTGCACTCACCCGAAGTAGTCAACACCTACAAAGTAGCACAAGCTACAGACTTGCTTGAGAGCTTTCAGCGCGCAGCTGCAGAATTGCAAGGCATGTCGGTAAAAGACTTCACGATGGGGCTGATGTCAACGAACATGATTCTGGGCTTGATATTCTCCATCTTGTCGCTGCTCTTCCTCATAGGAAGTCAAGCGGGAAGCCATGCGAGCAAAGAGTAAAACAATTGAGTAAACAAAAAAACAGACAATGGATATAACAGTTGTTGTTCCTCTCTACAACGAGGAAGAGTCGTTAAAAGAACTTCACGCATGGATTAAACGCGTGATGGACGAGAACGGACTCACATACGAAATCATATTTGTTAACGACGGTTCGACCGACAACTCATGGAAGGTGCTGCAAGAGCTGCGCAACGAGTTTTCAGAGGTACACGCCATACGCTTCCGCAGAAACTACGGAAAGAGCCCTGCCCTATATTGCGGTTTTGAACGCGCACAAGGGGATGTGGTCATCACCATGGATGCAGACTTGCAGGATTCGCCCGACGAGATTCCAGAGCTGCGCCGCATGATACTGGAGGATGGGTACGACCTGGTGAGCGGATACAAGATGAACCGTAAGCAAGGCGACCCCCTCTCGAAGACCATTCCCACAAAACTCTTCAATGCCACGGCACGCAAGGTGAGCGGCATCAAGAACCTGCACGACTTTAACTGCGGACTGAAAGCATACCGCAAGGAGGTAATCAAGAACATCGAGGTGTTCGGAGAGATGCACCGCTACATCCCCTATCTGGCAAAGGAGGCTGGTTTCAACCGTATCGGTGAGAAGATGGTGCACCATCAGGCCCGCAAGCATGGTAAGTCGAAATTCATGGGATGGAATCGTTTCGTAAACGGATATCTTGACCTCATCACGCTGTGGTTTCTGAGCACCTTCGGCAAGAAGCCTATGCATGTCTTCGGTTTTCTGGGCAGCATCATGTTCATCATCGGACTAATTGCCGTGATGGTAGTAGGAGGCACAAAACTATATTGCCTATGCAAGGGAATACCCCACGCTCTCGTAACCGACTCGCCCTACTTCTACATCGCGCTGACAATGATGATACTGGGAACCCAGTTGTTCCTGGCAGGTTTCCTCGGTGAGCTCATCAGCCGCAACTCACAAGAGCGCAACAAGTATCATGTGGCAGAAGAGTTTTAATATAGTGCATAGTTTTTGCATGGCGAAAAGACAAAAAAGCATGGTGCTCATAGTGCATAGTGCATAGTTCTTTGCATAGCTTACAATTTTGAATATAGAATTGAAAAAGACATTAAAACATATCATACTCCTTACCACCTGCATATTGGGCATTGTAGGATGTGACGAGATGGACTGTTCGCTCAACAACATTGTGGAGTGCAAGATTGCCTTCTACAACGCCAAGCGCGAACCGGTGGCAATCACCGACACATTGACTATCACGGCAGCTGGCACGGACAGCATCCTCTACAACCGTGGAGTGAGAACAAGCAGCGTAGGAATACCCCTGAGCTACTTCAAGGAAAAAGACACGCTGATGCTCAACATCTATGGAGACGACTACTTGATACAGGAACGCCTCATCATCAAGAAACGCAGCTTCCAACACGTAGAGAGCATCGACTGTCCGCTCAAGGTGTTCCACTATCTGCAAGGAGCAGAGAGCACACATCAAGTTATCGACTCAGTAAAAATTGCCTCACCCGAAGTTAACTATAACAATGGAGAGAATATTCAGATATATCTGCATTCTAACAATTAGTTTGCTGACCACCCTACCCTGTGCGGCCAAGAAAAGCAAGTACCGTATAGAGAAAGAGATGCCTGCCGCCAAACTTCTCAACGGATTTGGCGTGGGTATAGACGGCGTGGGCCTGGGCATGAAGGTGACTGACGCCCGCTTCTCGAACATGGAGGTAATGGGACGCATCAACTTCCTGGAGAAGTACTTCCCCATTGTGGAACTTGGCATTGGAGAATGTACCCGCGAGGGCAACGAACTGAACACGAAATTCCACACCCGTTCGCCCTACTTCCGCATCGGTGCAGATTACTGCTTCACCAAGAAACGCAACGGAAACCGCCTTCTGGGAGGTCTGAGATATGGATTCAGCCGCTTCGACTACGACTACTACAACCCCGAATTCTCGGACGAGGTGTATGGAACCACACCAGCCCCCCTTAACCTGAAGGACCTTGACGGAAAGGCACATTGGCTGGAACTGTGCGTAGGAGTGGAGACAAGACTCTGGAAGATTGTCCGTTTGGGATGGACGTTACGCTACAAGGCTCGGTTGTTCAACCACTTTGACGAGCATGGTGACCCTTGGTTCGTGCCGGGCTTTGGAAAGAACGGAAGCACCACGTGGGGAGGCAGCGTAAACCTAATGTTTGACCTATAACAAAAACAGATATGATATTAAAAGAAAAACCTTGGATATGGCGTGTGCCATTCTTGATGATACTGATTGGCCTTTCTATCTGGGCCATTCGCCGACATCAGGAAAACGGAGTGGACATGAGTACTTCATGGCAAAAAAACGAAGGAGCGGTGTTTGGCACCATCTACCACACCACCTATCAAGCCAACAAGAACCTGAAGGCAGAACTCGAGGCAGCGCTTGACAGCGTGAACAACTCGCTCTCGATGTTTAACCCCAACTCCACACTGAGCAAGGTGAACGCCAACAGCGACATGACATCAGACTCACTTCTGAATGTCGTGTTCACCTTAGCACAGAAAGTCAGCCAAGCCACCAACGGCGCCTTCGACGTGACTGTAGCCCCATTAGTCAACGCATGGGGATTCGGCTACAAGAATGGCAGTCTGCCCGACTCGCTGCAAGTGGACAGCCTACGCAGACTTGTAGGATGGAAGCGCATCCAAATACACAACAATGTGGTGAAGAAGGAAGACGAACGTATGGTGATGGACTTCAGCGCCATTGCCAAGGGATTCGGATGCGACGTAGTAGCCAACATGTTCCGACGCCATGGTGTGAAGAACTTCATGATTGAGATTGGAGGCGAAGTGGTGGTAGAGGGTGTAAACCACAAGGGAAAGGCATGGCGCGTGGGTGTGAACAAACCCGTGGAGGAAGACTCGACTGGCATAAGCAACGAACTGGAAGATGTGCTGGAGCTCACCAACCAAGCGATGGCCACAAGCGGCAACTACCGCAACTTCTACACCACGGAAGAGGGTAATCGCATTGCGCACACCATCGACCCTCACACTGGCTACCCCGTACAGCACTCCATATTAAGTGCCACCGTACTGGCTCCCTCGTGTGCCGAAGCCGACGCCTTTGCCACGTCGTTCATGGTGATGGGACTTGAAAAGGCCAAGGAGGTGCTGAAGACCCAAAAGCAGCTCAAGGTATTCCTCATCTACGCCGAAGGAGATGAAAACAAGGTGTATCAGACAGTAAAAACAAAATAGCCCATTATCAATCGTCAAGATGACCATTGCCCAGTTATACGACAAGCTCACAGCAACCCCATTGTTCAAGGGTATTAGCGGAGAAGACCTGGCGCTCATCCAAGAGCGTTGCCATCTGTGCTGGGTGAGTCTGGGTGCCGACCATCCCTTCATTCAGGCTGACGAACCTTGCTACCATCTTGCCATCCTTACCGAAGGAGAGATGATCAGAACGACTCATTTTGACAACAACACCTACACGGTGAGAGACATCGTGAAAGGCTTAACCATCATCGAGCCAGAGCAGTTGTACGGACTTACTACCCGATACCGCAGCAACTACCGCACACTTACTTCGTGCAAGGTGCTGCTCATCTCAAAAGACGATATACGACAGACCCTGATGAGCATACCCGTATGGAGAATCAACTTGCTCAACCACCTCTCTGCCAAATACAACAAACTCAGGGAAAGTACTGAACACAAGCCATACAACCTGAAAGAGATGATACTGCACTTTGGAGCAGAGAAGCCCCTTAGCATCAGTATTCGTATGGTCGATCTGGGCAAATACCTGGGTGCTGCACGGCGAACCATCTCGAACGTGCTGCACGAACTTGAGAGAGAGGGCAAAATAGTATTGCATCCCAATTTGATTGAATTTAATTACTAAGCATATATGAACGTATTTCTTGAAAAATATAAGACCCCATACGAAACCGTACCCTTCAACGAGATAAAGTTTGAGGACTACGAGGAAGCCATGATGGAGGGTATGCGACGCGAGAACGAGGATCTGCAACGCCTCATCGACAATCCAGAGGAACCCACCTTTGAGAATACCATCGACCTGGACGATGACAAGACGTTGAGCCGCGTGACCAACACCTTCTTTAACCTGCTGAGCGCTGACACCAACGACCAAATGGACGAGCTGGCACAGAAAATGTCGCCCCTGCTCACCGAGCATCAACAGAACATCATGCTCAACGAGAAGTATTTTGCCCGTGTCAAGGCTTTAAAGGATAAGAATCTGCCTCTCACCATCGAGGAGCAACGAATGCTCGACATCGTGTATGAGGGATTTGAACGCAATGGCGCCACACTTGACGAGGAGAAGAAGACGGAGTTTCGACGACTCAATCAGGAGTTGTCGATGCTGACCATACAATATGCGCAGAATGAGTTGAAGGACACGAACGAATACTCACTACACATCACCGAAGAGGAAAACTTGAAGGGACTGCCTCAAACGGCACTCGATGCCGCCTCACTTGCAGCCAAAGAGACTGGCAAGGAGGGATGGCTCTTTACCCTGCATGCACCCTCGTTCATGCCTTTCATGACCTATTGCGAAAATCGTGAGTTGCGCAAGCAGATGTACATGGCACGCAATACGCTCTGTACTCACGACAACGCATACAACAACAAGGAGAATGTAAAAAAGATAGTGAACCTGCGCCGTGAGATTGCACAATTGCTGGGCTATAAGAACTGGGCTCAATATGTATTGAAACGCCGCATGGCAGAGACGGAAGAAAACGTCATCGGTCTGCTTAACCAACTCATCGAGGCATATATGCCCACCGCCCGCAAAGAGGTGGAAGAGGTGGCACAATTAGCCAAACGCATGGAGGGAGATGACTTCGAACTGATGCCATGGGACTTCCCCCACTATAGTCACCTGCTGAAGATGGAACGCTACAACATTGATGCAGAGATGCTTCGCCCCTACTTTGAACTGAAACGCGTCATCGAGGGTGTGTTTGGTTTGGCAACCCGACTTTATGGCATCACCTTCCACAAACGTACCGACATACAGGTATATCACCCAGAGGTGGAAGCCTGGGAGGTTCGCGATGAGAGCAACAATTTCCTGGCTGTACTCTACACCGACTTCCATCCACGCAAATCAAAACAAGGTGGTGCCTGGATGACAAGCTACAAGGAGCAGAACCAGGAAAAGACAAAAGGAGAAAAGGGGAATCTCGATTCTCAATTTAAGGATAGCCGTCCCATCGTTTCGGTCGTGATGAATTTCACCAAACCCACCGAAACAGCCCCTGCCCTCCTTACCCTGGGCGAGGTTGAGACTTTCCTGCACGAATTTGGACACGCCTTGCATGGTATGTTCTCAAAGGTGAGGTTTGAAGCATTGAGCGGCACCAACGTATATCGCGACTTCGTGGAACTGCCTTCACAGTTTATGGAGAACTACGCTGTAGAACCAGAGTTCCTGCACACCTTTGCCTTCCACTACCAGACAGGCGAGGCTATACCCGACGAACTGATAGAACGCATACGCAAGAGCAGAAACTACAACGTGGCCTATGCTTGTATGCGACAAGTCAGCTTCGGCTTGCTCGACATGGCATACTACACACTCGAAAAAACTTTTGACGAAGAAGTAGAGGCCTTCGAGAAAAAAGCCTGGGAACCCGTCAAACTCTTACCCACCGTACCAGGAACCTGCATGTCGGTACAGTTCAGCCACATCATGGATGGTGGCTACTCGGCTGGTTACTACAGTTACAAATGGGCAGAGGTGCTGGATGCCGATGCTTTCAGCGTGTTCCAAAAAGAAGGCATCTTCAACAAGCAAACTGCGGCACGATTCCGTAACGAGGTACTCTCGCATGGTGGAACAGAGCACCCTATGACGCTCTACAAACGATTCAGAGGCGGAGAACCTACCATCGAAGCCTTGCTCAAGAGGAATGGACTCAAATAGTTGAATCACATAACTGCTAAAAGAACACAGACATGGACAAGCAACATGAATTAGATAGACGCTACCTGCGCATGGCCACAATATGGAGCGAGAACAGCTATTGTGAACGACGTAAGGTGGGGGCACTCATCGTGAAGGACAAGATGATCATCAGCGACGGGTACAACGGTACGCCCACAGGCTTTGAAAACGTGTGCGAGGATGAGAACAACGTGAGCAAACCCTACGTGCTGCATGCCGAGGCCAACGCCATCACTAAGATTGCCCGCTCTAACAACAACAGCGATGGAGCCACCCTCTACGTCACGGATTCACCTTGCATCGAATGTGCCAAGCTTATCATACAAGCCGGTATCAAACGTGTCATCTACACTCGCGAATACCGACTGACCGATGGCGTAGATCTGCTCAAACGGGCAGGAATAGAGGTCATCCACATGCCCGAAGTCTAACGCAAGCACGTTTCAACAAACAAGAGATTACTAACAGCAACTGTGTATTGGGGCACATGCCGAATGCAAAACTCATTTTGCCAAGGTATCGTCCTCAAGGCACAACAATAGAAAAAGAAAAATGAACAAGCATAGATTTTACCCCCTCATTATGGCGCTTTGCGTGGTGATTGGCATCCTGTTAGGACTGTTCTACTCCAATCACTTTGCTGGTGGAAAACTGAGAATCATCAATGGTGGAGCCAACAAACTGGGCAACCTTCTGGAAACCATTCAGGAGAGCTATGTCGATGACGTGAGCCTCGACACGATTATTGAGAAAACCATTCCACTCATACTAAAGGAGTTAGACCCCCACTCAAGCTACATCAGTGCTGCTGATGCAGCCGAAGTGAACGACGAATTGCGTGGTTCATTCAGTGGAATAGGTGTGAGCTTCTTTATGCAGAACGACACGGTAACCGTGATGCAGGTCATTAAGGGTGGTCCTTCCGAAAAGGTTGGTTTGATGCCTGGCGACCGCATCGTGACCGCCAACAAGGACACCCTTGTGGGATTGGAGAACACGGCCGTGATGAAGAAGCTGAAAGGGCCGAAGGGTTCGACCGTCAAACTGGGCATTCAGCGACGTATGGAAAAGGATCTCATATATTACACCATTACCCGTGGTGACATTCCTGTGCATAGCGTAGATGTCAGCTATATGCTCACCGATAAAACTGGCTACATTAGCGTGGAGCAGTTTGGCGAGCACACTTACGACGAGTTCCTCGTTGCACTTACCGAACTCAACATGGCGGGCATGGAGAACCTGATTGTTGACCTTCGTGGAAACCGAGGAGGATACATGCATATTGCCATACAAATGATTAACGAATTCCTACCCAAGAACCGACTGATAGTGTACACAGAGGGTAAGCATAGCAAACGAGAGGATTACTATAGTGACGGAACTGGTTCGTTCCAGAAACTGCCCTTGGTGGTGCTCATCGATGAGGGCTCTGCCTCTGCCAGCGAAATCTTTGCCGGTGCCATGCAAGACAACGACCGTGCCACGGTTATCGGCCGTCGCTCGTTCGGAAAGGGATTGGTGCAACAGCCCATGGACTTCAAGGACGGCTCCACCATCCGTCTCACCATAGCTCGCTACTACTCTCCCTCTGGCCGATGCATACAGAAGCCCTATGTGCAGGGACATGGCGAGGAATACGAGATGGAACTGATTGAGCGCTACGAGCGTGGAGAATTCTTCTCGGGCGACAGTATAAAGCAGGAGGGTAAAGAGTATCACACTACCCTGGGACGTGCGGTATATGGTGGTGGTGGTATCACCCCCGACATCTTTGTACCCGAAGACACCACCAACATGACTTCCTACTACAAAGAGGCTGTCATTAACGGTTACATACGTCAGTTTGCATTTGACTATACCGACGACAATCGCGACAAATTGTCGAACTTCACAAAGACGTCCGATATGGAGAAGTATCTTCGCAAGCAAAACCTCTTGGAGAAGTTTGCACAACATGCACAGCAAAGAGGATTGCAGCGTCGCAACCTAATGTTGCAGCAAAGCCGTGTACTCTTTGAGCGATACATCATCGGAAGCATCATCTACAATGCCAACTCCACACAAGAGTATCGCGAGTTCCTCAACCAATTCGACAACGCTGTGCAACGCGCCCTCAAAGTCATTGAAGAAGGCAAGGCACGTCCCAAAGCAGGAATGAAATACTGAACACGCAATATTTCCTGCAACAGAACCATAACCATGCGCTCACGGTGCACTCACGGTGCACTCACAAATCTGTGAAGAACTGTGAGCGAAACTAAAGTGATCGTAAAGCGAAGGTAAAACAAAATGTTTACCTCCTCTTGCAAGAAATTGCAGATAAAACAAGCAGACAGAACATCCCTCTGAGTTCTCAGAGTCAAGGACGTTCTGTCTGCTTGTCTGTATGCTATAGGCTTCATTATAGCCTTACGGTTGGTCTTTATTCTTTCACCAACCGTAGCTTATGGAGATCTCACCAATCTACTTTCCGGCAGCAACGACGAATTTCATAAGTGCAGAGGCCTCATCACAGATTCCTGAAATTTCCCTTATTTCTTTTCCTTGTCTGTTCCCATTGTATTCTTTCCTCCATATACACTAAAACGGAAGATGGCGCTGAACATGGCATACTGGTAGATGGCATTGTTGTGGGAGTCGGTACGAGAAAAGGCATTAACCGAACGGCTGATGTTGGTTTGCTGATGTAAGATGTCAAACATCTCAGCTTTCAGTGTCAGTGCCTTACCTTGCAAGAAGGAGTGTGAGACAGAGGCATTCCAAAGTAGTTCATCGGTATTCATGTTCTTCTGGGCATAACCACGTCGACTACTCATACGCAAATCGGTACTTATCTGCGTGCCCCATGGCATATTCCACTGCAAACGGCCACCATACGAGAAGTTGTAGGTGTCTTGATTGCCGTTCGGATTCACATTATTGCGAATATGCCCGTAATTAATGTCACCATTGATCTCTGCATTGAAGTAGTCATTACGGAAGGAGGCGTTGACACCTCCATTTGTCCACAAGTTTCCGGTTATTGACTTTATGTCAACATCGTCCACCGCATCCGAAGCCGCATTATTATAAAAACCTACATTGTGGTTGAAACCCACTCCAAAATTAGCTCCTGCGTTGAAGAGTTTCTTCTTGCCGATACCCGTATTCATACCAGCACCACCACCAGTGTTCCAATTGCCATTGATATTCATGGGCATAGTGGTGCGCACACCTGTAGTGGGATCGTATGTGGTCTTGTTGCTAATACTGTTCTGGGTAGTATTAAAGTTAGCCCACAGCCACATACCACGCTGTGGCTCTGGTTTATAGGAGTTGAAATTGAAGTTTACCTGATGCGAGAACGAAGGCTTCAGGTTAGGATTACCCTTCGAGATGTAAAGTGGGTTAGAGTCGTCTGTGATGTCAAGCAAATTGGTCATTGACGGTTGCGAAGTACGTCCTTGATAACGAACACGCAGGTTGGTATGCTTGTCAAAGTTCCAACGAAGGTTTGTGCGAGGCGACATATTGAACACAGTACGTTTCACTTCCGGATATTCTCTACCCATATATCGATAGTTCAGCACAGTATGCTGTGGATAGGCATCAAGGCCAATGCTAAAGTTATAACTTTCACGGACACGGCGGAACTGAGCACTAATGGTTTGGTTAAAGTTGCGATACTCAGAGAACTGGCTCAGCTCCAAAGTGTCACGCAGCATATAGTTGGCCTGCTCCATAAAGCGCAACACAGCATCTAAGTCATAACGGTTGCTCTCAATGCTTTGGCTCAATTCGCGATAGGCATCCGAATCGTAGATAAAAGCCATACGATCGTTCTTGCTGTAACTATAGCGGTATTGATAGCTAAACTGCAGATAGGTGCGGTCGGCTATAGGTTCGTTATAGGTCAACTGTCCCGAAACACCTCCGTTGGTTGATGGCGTTTTGTAATAACGGTTGTTGTGTCGCATCGTGCCCAGGGTGTTGTAGGTGATGTTCGCTGCCGACATCTGTTGATTGTCAGAATGGTTATAGTTTCCGTTGACACGCAAAGTAAGATTGCGTCCGTCATTGCTAAGTTTACGATTCAGCTGCAACTCACCCCCACCACCTGTACTCTCTCCGTACGACATATTGCGACTGGTATTGGTGTTCACCACTACATCAAGCAGGCGTTTCAATACCTCATCCTTTGCCTCGGGGGCTCCAGGGACGCTATAGTCGGCAACCTCTTCATTATATTCAAGTACAGAGGAAGTAATCTCATTAGGGTCTATGTCGTAACTACCCGAACGACTGTTTCCCGCACTATTGTTACGCGACAGATTAAAGTTAGGGCGGAACAGTATATTGGTTGCCGTATCAGGCTTCCACTCCAGCTTGGCATTGAAGTTCAAGTTGTAGTTGCTTGAGAAATTCTGGCTTCTGCTCTCACCAAAAGCACCACGTTGAGCAGCAAAGTTCTCGCTCGACGATTCGTTCATAACATCGCTTCCGTTGTGGCGGAACATTACGCTTCCCTCTGTCTCCAGTTTCTCACGCGTGTCAGTAAAGTTCACGCCCACACGCTGATCAGTACGTTTGCCATTGTTCCATCCCCAACGGTTGGGGGTATTACGTCCATTGCCTACCAACGACACTTTGGTAGTCTCATTGAAACGATTTATAATTCCTCTCGAATCGTATAGTTTTTTTGTTCCGACTCCACCTGTCAAGTTTCCAAACCAACCGCTGTTCATACCCTTCTTCACCGAAAGGTCAAGTACGGTTTCTTCCTCACCATCATCAATACCGGTAATGCGTGCCAAATCACTCTTACGCTCATACGATTTGATCTTCTCAATCATTTCCGTGGGAATGTTCTTCATGGCCGTCTCCATATCATTTAGGAAGAACTCCTTACCATTGAGAAGAATCTTGGTCACTTCCTTACCATTGATGGTTATCTTGCCGTCCTCATCCACTTTTGCACCTGGCAGCAAGCGTATAAGAGCCTCAAGGGTACTACCCTCCGGCACGCGATAAGCCGAAGCATTATAAACCAGCGAGTCGCCACTCACCTGCACCTTCGAAGCTGCAGCACTCACCACGGCTTCATTCATCAAATGTGCATTGTCGAGCATCGTCAACGTACCAAGCTCTATAACCTTAGTCTTTTTGTCATTTAGGTTGAGGTCAACAAACAAGCTGACATAGCCAATCATCGACACCTTCAGTACATACTTGTTCTTCTTCACCCCTTCTAAACGGAAACCGCCCTTATCATTAGCCATAGCTCCTACTACAAAGGTGCTATCGGGTAGAGAAAACAATTGCACAGTAGCTCCTTCCATGGGGTCACTTGTTTCATTGTCGATAATAATTCCTTTGATGTCGAATTTACTTTGTGCCATTACCCCCATACTTAGAAAAAGGCATAAAAGCACACATTTTAATCTATAAAACATTTTTTTACGTTTGGGTTATTAATTCATAATTAAGGATCAATGCGCCTAGTCAGCGTCTTATCATAGATAAGACCTTTGTTTTTGCAAAAGGTTTAATGCCATCGCCACAAAAAGGCAAATAAAATGGCACAAACCACAAATTTAGCGAACATGCAGGCAGTAATATTCTCAACTTTACCATAAGGATGGCATCCGGAATCATCCCGACAGTAAGCATTCATTAAAATACACGTTGTAGCAGTTATGTAACTGTTGTACCTTTGCACTCGCAATATTGCAACATAACCACAACTGCTATTATTATGTGTAAAGAAGAATTTGTATCGTTGCAGCATCGTCATGAGGCGA